>JAQIDF010000065.1 GCA_027858145.1 Prolixibacteraceae bacterium
GATTTAACCGTGAGCACACGTGAAGGACTTTTGCCCGTTGCGCAGGGCATACGGCAAACCGAGGATAGCCTCACTTATCATTTCGACATTCGTGACCCGCTGCCCCAAATTTCGCTGGCCATTGGCAATTATGTTGAGAAAAGCACCAATATCGGGGGAATTGATGTTAAAATGGCACATATCGAAAGCCACGATTATTATAAAGAACACTTTTCCGAGATTGGCGATACCATAAACTCGCTTATTACCGAATTTCTTGATGATTATGAACGTCCGATCGGGATGTATTACCCGTATCAAACTTACACGCTGGTTGAAACACCTGTGCAGTATGCATCACACGCTCATTCGTGGACTTCAACCCTTGAACAAACACAGCCTCAGTTAACCTTTTTTCCCGAAAATGGTTTTAATGTGCAACAGGCCGATTTTGCATCAACCTATCGCCGAACCGAACGTGATAGTGAACACAACAATCAGGGGCTTACTGAAAAGGAGATTCAGGTGCAGGTGTTTTCAAACTTTTTACGGGGTGTGTTTTCCGATGAAAGTGGCGGATCTCGTTTTGACCCTGACGCTGGCAATCAGTCGAACCCGTATAATATTTTTGCCAACTATTTCTACTTTGTCAATTACATTACATCAGAACAATGCCCGGTGTTAAATTACGCGTTTGAAAGCTACCTGATGAAAGGTGAAGACGACCCGCGTTCGATGTTCATGTCGCGCATGTCAGGGCTTGGCGATAACGAAAAAGCCAGTATGATGCTGAAAGAGAAAAGCCTGAAGCAAATTATTGCCGAAGATGATAACCAGCAAGAAGTTAACCGGGTGCTGCAGGCCAAAGGTTCGTACTTGCTAACCTGGATGGAGAAGCAAATTAACAACGCCGGGTTCGACCAGTTTATGCTCGATTATTTGTACAACAATAGTTATCGTGAGATAAAATTTAAGGAGCTTAGCCAAACCCTTTCGCAAGAATTTGATATTGATCCCGGCAACTTTATTTCAGAATGGTACAATACAACCAGCTTACCGGCCTTTGGCCTTGGTGGGTTCGATGTTTTTGAAACGATTGAAGATGCACAGGCCGTATTTGTGGTACGTACTAAAGTATCGAATTACAACGAAACACCGGGATTGGTGAAATTCACCTTCCAAACTGGTGGCGGACGGCGTGATGGTTTTATGCCCGGACAAGCACCTGACCCCATTGAAAGGATTTATCTTATTGAAGGAAAGCAGACTCAGGAGATTCAGATGGTTTTAGACGAAGCACCCCGCTCTGTTATCTTTAATACGATGCTCTCAGAGAATATTCCGGCCAGCTACATGGAGTTCGGACTAAGGGTGGAAGAAGAAAGCAACGTAACAGCTGAAGAATATGCGCGTACTGTTGACAAGCCGGTTGACCCATCGGGGGAAGACGGGATTGTGATTGACAACATCGATGATGGATTTTCAACCCACGATCCTTCGCTCGACAACCCTTTGCGTCAATTTGTTGAAAGTCGTAAAAACAAGGATAGCGACACCCGTTTCACCGCCGAAGGTTTTGGACCGCCACCCGCAACATGGAGCTTGATAGCTAATTCCGACTATTATGGTTTAATTGAACATTCGGCCATGATAATAAGGGGAGGGGATGGTACCAAAGAAGCAACCTGGCAGACAATTCTACCTGAAGAAGCATATTACGATATATATGTTTATTTGAATAAAGAACGCAGAAGAGGACGGAGGCACAGACAGAATAACTCTGATGGAATGTATACATACAGGGTTTATCATGCCGATGGAGTAGAAGAAATAACGATACAGGTTGAAGATTTTGAAGATGGCTGGAACTCACTGGGTTCTTATTACATTGTTTTGGCTGATACGGCAAAGGTTGTACTTGCCAATGCCGGTGGTGCCGACAAGGTTGTTGCTGATGCGGTGAAGTGGGTGGTGGAATAATCAAAACACCCCTAAATCCCGTTTGGCTGAGACTTCGGCGTGAGCTCAGTCGAACGCTCATGTCGAAGCCTAAAGGGGACTTTTAGGCTGTAAGGATTAGGAACGAAAGAGCTTTTACTGAATGTTCTTTAAAAATATCGTTGAAAGGCATAATCCCGAAGGGATTAAATATCAATAACCCCGGATGAAATTCGGGGGGAGAAAGCCAAAATAAATATCCGGCCAATCAACAAGCCGATAAAAGAGATATCGTTACATGGCCGGAATTGCAGAAAGAAGATTAAAACATAATACGCAAACAAATAAAACCAATGAGATAACCCACCGCTCACGATGTGTGAACTCCGTTATCTCCGCGGTAAAAAAACAATAGAATACCATGAGAACCAAGAATTTACTAATGTTGCTGGCATTGTTGTCATTTATATGGGCAAAACCGGCTAATGCCCAACAATTGCTTACGCTCGAACGTACACTACAGATAGCTTACGAGAGTAGCCCGGAAATGATAGGCCAGGAGATTGCAATGGAAAATCAGCGTGAAAATGTAAATGCAACAAAGGCAGGTCTTAAATCCCGTTTTAGCTTATCTGTTGATCCTTTTACATATTCAAAAAGTAATTCATTTGCCGGTTATGCGAATGACTATGTTAACAATGAAAGCTTGGGCTCTTTTGGTTCTTTTGTAGTGAGTCAGCCAATTACAGCCACTGATGGTACAATTACCTTGATGAACCGTTTTGGATATGAGCGAAACACTGTAGAAGATTATGATCCTGTAAATAGATATAGCAATAATTTACAGCTTAGATTAAGCCAACCGCTTTTTAAAAAGTATAACGCCAATAAAATGGGGTTGAGGCAGGCTGAATTAGATCTCGAAAATGCCCAACTTCAATATTCTATAATAAAGTTGTCGCTTGAATATAGGGTGAGCCAGTACTTTTATAATGTATATTCTGCCGAACAAAGCTTACAGACTGCTAAGGAAGAGCTTAAAAATCAACAGAAATCGCATGAAATTATTAAAAATAAAGTAGAAGCAGGGCTTTCGGCCGAAGAGGAGCTATGGCAGGCCGAACTAAACCTTCAAAACGCTAAATCTTCAGTTAATGACAGTGAGGTGTCACTTGAAAATTCCAAAGACCAGCTGAAGCAGGCCATCGGTTTAAATTTAGACGAAGAAATCATGATTGTTGCAAACATTGATGTGAAAACTATTGACGTAGAACTGAGTGATGCCATTGAATATGGGCTTCAAAAACGAATGGAGCTTCGCCAGAATGAAATAAACCTCGAAACTTCAAGAATGAATTTATTGCAGGTTCAGGACAATGATAAAATTAGCGGATCTGTTGAGCTTTCTGTCGGACTTCAGGGAATTAGCGAACAAATTACTGATTTGTACAATAATCCGAGTGATAATGAAAGCATCGGGTTAAGTTTTAATATTCCAATTTGGGATTGGGGGGCAAGAAAGTCGCGAATCAAAATTGCAGAGAATAACATTAAATCTTCCGAAATAGATTTTGAACAGGAAAAAACAGGAATTAAAATTGAAATTCGTCAAACCTTCCGTAGTCTGAAAAACCTGGTTTTTCAAATTGAAATTGCAAAGAAAAGCGTTGAGAATGCTCAAAAAACGTATGACCTGAACCTGGAAAAATACCAAAACGGTGATCTGACAAGTATGGACTTGAAGCAATTTTCTGATCAGCTAACGCAGCAGAAACATTCATTAACAACAGCTCTTATTAATTACAAATTAGGACTGCTACAGTTAAAGAATCAAACCTTGTGGGATTTTGAAAATAATAAACCAGTACTCAAAAAAGAGAACCTAATTCAATTCGATAAATAAATAATTTTAAACATATGAAAAAGTTTGCCATTATATTAGTTGTATCGCTGGCTGTTTTAAGTAGTTGCCAAAACCAGCAAAGCACCCAGGGCGCTGACGTTAGCGTTCCGGTTCGTGTTACCGACGTGGTTCAAAAATCAATTTACAATACCCTTACCATTAATGGAACGGTTCAACCCGAAGGAAGTATTGAACTATCAACAGAAGCCGAGGGAGAATACAAGCTTGCTACAAATCCGCGCACGGGTAAAACTTTTAAAATGGGCGACCGTGTTCAAAAAGGTGAAACCATTGTTAAACTCGAGAATAAAGAATACGAGTTAAGTGTACGGCTGGAAGCTTCGAAACTCGACCTCGAAAATGCCCGCCAAGAATACGAAAAGCAACAATCGCTGTACGATAAAGGAGGCGTAACCTTGCGCGAACTGCAAACATCGGAACTCAGCTACATCAATGCGAAGCTCGACTACGAAAATGCGCAGATTCAAATTGAGAAATTAAAGGTGACAGCTCCCTTCGACGGTGTAATTGTTGACCTGCCGTACTTCACTCCCGGCGTAAAAGTTCCATCGGGTACGATGGTGGCGAAGGTGATGGATTACAGTTCGCTGATTATGGAAGCCAGTTTTCCCGAGAAATTTATCACGACTATTGAAACCGGGCAGGATGCTTTTGTGACCAACTACAACCTGAAAGACGACACGCTGCATGCCTCTATTACCGAACTTTCGCCGGCCATAAACGAAACCACCCGCACGTTTAAGGGCATTCTGGAAATCGACAATCCCGAATTGAAAATGCGCCCCGGAATGTTTGTAAAAGCCGATATTATTGTGGAGCGTCGCGATAGTGCCATTGTGATCGACCGAGACCTGATACAACGTAAACGCCGCGGACAGGTTGTATATGTGATAGAGCGCAACACAGCTGTTGAAAAGCCTGTAAACACCGGTATTGAAACTGATGATGAGGTGGAAATACTAAGTGGCCTGAAATCAGGTGAGAAGCTGGTTACCGAAGGGTACGAAATGCTTTCGAACCGTACAAAAGTTAAAGTTCAACGATAATTGTTATGAGAAAAATAACACAGTTTTCGGTTAACTACCCGGTAACGGTGCTGATGATAGTGCTGGCCATTGTTTTAACGGGCTACATATCGCTTACCAAACTGGGGGTTGACCTGTTTCCGGAATTAAATAACCCGCGTCTGTATATCGAAATGGAAGCCGGCAACCGCCCGCCCGACGAAATTGAGAATATGTATGTGCGCAACATTGAATCGCAGGCCATACGCCAGAGCGATGTGGTAAACGTAACCTCTGTTACCAGGGTGGGAACAGCAACCATCACAGTTGAATATGCATGGGGGAAAGATATGGACGAGGCTTTTCTCGACCTGCAAAAAGCCATGTCGGGCTACGCGCAGGGCAGCGATATCGATGCCATCGACATAAGCCAGTACGATCCCAACTCGTCGCCTGTAATGGTGGTGGCACTCGAAAATGAAAACCTGTTAAACCTCGATGAAGTACGGAAAGTAGCTGAAAACTACATTCGCAACGAGCTAATCAGGCTCGAAGGGGTGGCCGATGTGCAACTTGCCGGCGAAGAAGTGGCCGAGGTGCTCATTGAAACCAATCCTTACCTGCTGGAAGCGTATAGCATTTCGGCCTCGGAGCTGAGCCAGAAGATTCAGAGTTACAACACCAATGTTTCGGGCGGCACCATTGAGGAAAACGGGGTGAACTACAGCGTGAAGGGCGTTAGCATGATTAACACCCCCGCCGACCTTGAGCGTATTATTGTTGGCAACCGTACTGCTGGTTCTGAAACAGCTACGAGTCAAACAAGCACCTCAACAAATAGCAGCTCAGGTTCAACTGTGCCAGTTTACCTGGCCGATGTGGCCGATATAAAAGTGCAGAACAAAGAGCCCGAAACCATTGTAAGCTTTAATGATAAACAATGCATAGGCCTTTCGATCTACAAAGAGCCACGCTACAATACAGTGAAGGTGGTTGATGAATTGAATAGTGCTTTAAAAACCATATCGAAGGCTTTGCCGGGTTATCATTTTACCGTGGTGAAAAACCAGGGAAGCTTTATCAGCGGCGCCATCAAGGAAGTTCAACAATCGGCATTATTTGGTATCTTACTGGCAGTAGCTGTGCTTTTTGTATTTCTGAGGCGCATTAACACTACGCTGGTGATCAGTATTGCTATTCCAATTTCGATTATTGCCACTTTTGTGTTGATGTATTTCAAGGGGCTTACCCTTAATGTGATGACCCTTGGCGGACTTGCACTGGGAGCGGGTATGTTGGTTGACAATGCCATTATTGTGATGGAAAATATAACCAAGCACCTCGAACGGGGCAAAAGTGTATTTAAAGCTGCCGTTGAAGGCGCTGCTGAAGTTGGTGGTGCTATCACTGCATCAACGCTTACAACCATAGTGGTGTTTCTACCTATCGTGTATATGCAGGGCGCATCGGGCGAATTGTTCAAAGATATGTCGTGGACAGTTGCTTTTTCGCTGTTATCGTCGTTGGTGGTGGCCATGTTGGTCATACCGGTGTTGGTAACCAAAATTATGGGAAAGAAAACATCGAGGCCGGTGAAAACCATAAAAATGAATTGGTATTCCGGGTTTCTGGCCCGCATGTTAAACTATAAATGGCTGGTTATTGTGGTATCGGCGCTGATGATTGGCGGCGCTGTGATGCTGGTGCCGGTTATTGGCAGTGAATTTATGCCGCAATCATCGTCGAACAACATTACCATTGAATTTAAAATGCCTGAAGGCACATTGTTGCAGCGCACCAACAAGGCCATGGAAAATATTCGTAACATGGCACTGAGCTCAATGCCCGGTGATATTGAATCGGTTTACACCCAGGTGGGAGAAGTAGGCTCAACAGCCAGTGGATCTGCACTCAATAGCGAAAATGTGGCACTGATGTACTTGTCGCTCACAAACCAGGGTGCAGAACGTTTTAACCAGGTTGAGCGGACTTTTAGCGAGATCATGGACAACAATCCTGATATCGAATTTAGCTTTATACAGGAAGAAGGAAGCCTGCAATCGACCATGGGCAACGATGAGCCACCGCTGGTTGTGGAAGTTATAGGTGATGAGCTTGACGAGATAAACGAACTTACCGAAAAGATAAAAGAAATTACCATGCAGCAGGCCGGGCTTTACAATGTAGAAAGCTCGGTTGAGAATGGCGCTCCCGAAATTGACATTGTTATTGACCGTGTGCAGGCCGGGTATTTTGGCCTGTCGATTGAAAATGTAGTAAGCCAGCTGCAAAACAGGCTCGAAGGTGTTGAGGCCGGTGAGTATGAAACGGAAGGCGAGATGCGCGACATCACCATCAGGCAGCCGCGGGTGAGCATTAACGAACTCGAAAACTTTGAAATTACCAGCGGCGATGTGAGTTATCGCTTGTCGGACGTGGCAAACATAACCGAAGAGCAACTGCCGCGCGAAATACACCGCAGCAACCAAAACCGTGTGGGCAAGGTGAGCGCTTATGTTGACGATAATGCCACTTTCGACCATGTGGTAAAAGCGCTTGGGGAAAAACTGGATGCCGTTCCCAAGCCTGCCGGCTATCGCATTGAAATGGCCGGACAGGAACTACAACGCAAAGAGTCGATGAAAGGGCTTACGTTTGCGCTGATTCTTTCGGTGGTGCTGGTCTATATGGTTATGGCCTCGCAGTTTGAATCGCTGGTACACCCGTTCACAATTTTGCTTACCATACCGCTGGCCATGGTAGGGGCGCTGGTTACTTTTTACATACTTGGCCGCCCGCTAAATGTGATGGCCTACATTGGTATGATTATGCTGGCCGGTATTGCGGTGAACGACTCGATCATTCTGGTGGATAAGATCAACCAATTGCGACGTAGTGGAATGGCCAAACGCGATGCCATAATCGAAGGTGGGCTGCAAAGGGTTCGCCCCATAATAATGACCAGCTTAACCACCATTTTGGCATTGTTGCCACTAACCTTTGGTTTTGGCGAAAGTGCCGACCTGCGCTCGCCCATGGCCTGGGCCGTAGTAGGCGGACTGATAACCTCAACATTGCTCAGCCTGGTGGTTATACCTTGTGTGTATGATGTTATGACTAAAACCCCTAAATCCCGTTCGGCTGAGACTTCGGCGTGAGCTCAGTCGAACGCTCACGTCGAAGCCTAAAGGGGACTTTTAGGCCGGATTAATTAGTAACGAAAGAGCATTTACTGAACGTTCTTTAAAATAAATATTTAGAGATCAGTAGATAGTTGCATATATTTTATTATCTTTGATTCCAATAAAATCAATGATTCTATGAATTTATTTCAAGGACAAAACCTCTTAGAGTTTGCTGATCGTTTTAAAACCGATGAAGACTGCATGGAATACCTGTCCCATTTTAAATGGAAGGACGGGTTCATTTGTATAAAGTGCGGTCATACAGGCAGCCAGGCAAGAAAGAACCATTCAAGGACTTGCAACAAATGCAGCCATACTGAATCAGCAACGGCAAACACTTTGTTTCATAAAGTGAAATTTGGTGTGCGCAAGGCATTTTTCATTTGCTTTGAGATGGCAACAACAACCAAGAGTTTATCGGCCAGCTATATTGCGGAACGCTTTAGTGTGACAGAAAAGACAGGCAGACTGTTTATGCACAAAGTCCGTGAGGCTATGAAGTCTAGTGGCAAACATCCCATAAAGGGCAAGGTTCATATAGATGAATTTGTGATAGGCGGCAAAGAAGAAGGGAAAGTTGGTCGCAGTTATGACAGCAAAAAAAAGAAAGTTGTGTGTGCGGTTGAGCTTACAGATGATGGGAAAGTCAAGCGTATGTATGCAATGGGGATTGACAACTATTCAGCCAAAGAGTTGAAAAAGCTATTTGAGAAACATATTTCCGAGGAAGCAGAAGTGACCACGGACTGTTGGAAAGGTTACCGTCCTTTAATGGAGGATTATGATATCGTTCAGGTTGAAAGCAACGGCGGTCTGAACTTTAAAGCTCTACACACAATGATACACCAGGTGAAATCATGGATAAGGACAACGTATTCCTGGGTGAGCGAGTTCAACATCAACCGGTATCTTGACGAATTTTGCTTCAGGGTAAACCGCTCGCAGATAAAAAATAATGTATTCAACAATATTATTGGCAGAATGGTGGCGGCTGACAAAATTTATCAAGCAAAATTAATATGCAGTTAACTACTGACCTCTATAAATATTATTGAAAGGCATAATCCCGAAGGGATTAAATATGAATAACCCCGGGTGTTGCGAGCTTGTCGAAGCATAACCCGGGGTAAAGAGGTCAGATAAAATAATCCGGCCAATCATTGGATTGAAGATAGAGATGTCGCTGTATGGCCGGCTGCTGGGGGTTGAATAAAGTGGTATCGTAATCCCGCTGAGAGGAAATAGGAACTGAGACTTTGAGGGATTACTAGGGTTGCATCAATGTTACAAGCGTTGGCGTACCTGCGGCAGGTAGTAGGTGGATATGAGTGTGGCACGGTGCCGTGGTTGAGCCGGAGTGGCGGGGCGACCAGCGGAAGCCACCGCCACGACGAGCGAAACCCGGCAACGCGACATACGAATAGAAGCCGGATACCGCTCGGCCGCCATAATTATATTTGAAAAAAATAAATAACAAGAAAAAAATATGGATTTTATTATCCGACGAAGAACGTTGATTAGCATGGTATTTATTGCCATGGTAATGCTCGGGGTGATATCGTACAACCGCTTGCCAGTAGAGCTGTACCCGGTGCCTGAGATGCCAACCATGGTGGTGATGGTGAATTCGAGGATTGAGGTGGATCCGGGTTATATGGAGCGCGAGGCGATTATCCCACTTGAAGGAGCTATTGGGCAAATGGAAGGCGTTGAGGAAATTTCGTCGATGGCCACAAGGCGCAACGGAACGATACAAATTACTTACAACCAGGGGGTGAACCTGAAATATGCGCAGCTGAAACTCCAGGAGAAAATTGACGAGGCAGCTGCACAGATTCCCGAAACGTTTAACGTGGTGGTGAATAAGGTTGATGTGCGCTCGATGCTGAACCAGTTTATGACTATCCAGGTACTGGGCGAAGGGGGCGTTGACCGATTGCGGAACATAACGGACGAAAAAATCAGCGATCCGCTGCTGAATGTGGATGGTGTGGCGTCGGTGAACGTTTACGGGGGGCGCGAAAAATCGATTGAAATTGAAATTCTGCCCGATGTGGCCGATGCTTACCGGTTAACCCCGGCACGCATTCAGCAATTGTTACAAGGGGGGCATACCGACCGGACTTACGTGGGCGATGTGTACGAAGCATCGTCGCGCTATTTTGTGAATGTGTCGGCCGAGTTTGAAGCGGTGTCGGATATTGGCAACGTGGTGGTTGACGAAACGTCGGGCGTGCACTTGAAGGATATTGCTTCGATAACCTTTGGCACTAAGGAAGAGGAATCGTACAGCCGGGTGAACGGCAAAGATGTGATATCGGTGGTGCTGGTAAACGACAATACGGCCAACCTGATTGATTTATCGCACAAAACCCGCGAGGTTATTGCCGCCCTTAACGAAGAAATGAAGGATTACGGTATTGAGTTGCTGGTTCAGAGCGACTCGGCCGAGACGATGGAGAAAAATATTGACCAGATTATACAGCTTGCCCTCATTGGTGGCTTGCTGGCCGTGGTAATTTTATGGTACTTTTTGCGCAACATCAGGCTGGTAACCGTTGTGGCACTGTCGATTCCCATATCGGTGTATGCCGCGTTTAATTTCTTTTACGGTTTTGGAATATCGATTAACAGCTTAACGTTGGTGGGTATGGCATTGGCTATAGGAATGCTGATTGACAACAGCGTGGTGGTGCTTGAAAATATATACCGGCTGGCGGGTAAAGGCCAAAGAATGCGCGATGCTGTGATTAACGGCACCAGCGAGGTGTGGCGATCGGTGTTCGCAGCAACGCTGACCACCATTTGTGTGTTCCTGCCCTTCTTTTTTACCGACGATGTTATTGTGAAACTGTTTGGCCGCGAAATCGGGATATCGATTGTAAGTACGCTTTTTATCTCGTTTTTAGTGGCTATGCTGCTTATACCAATGCTTACTTACCTGATACTTCGCAACAGCGAAAAACACAAAAAGATAGCCGCTTTTGAGAAATTATCGATACGTAGCCGCATGGTGCAGGTGTACATGCTACTTTTAAAAACAGCCCTGCGAAAGCCGGTGACAATTATTATAAGCGGGTTGGTGTTGTTTTTTGCCACGTTGCTGATTAGTTTGGGCATTCAAACACAATCGTTGCAAGAGGTTGAAAACAACCAGATAAATATTTATGTGACGATGGATTCGGGCTCTACGCTTGAAAAAACGGACGAGCTTGTTGCATCAATGGAGGATGAGCTTCTTGAAATTGATGAACAGGAAAATATTTCGAGCCAGATTGAAGAGGAAAGCGCCGTGGTAACGGTAACACTGAAAGATGATTATGAAGACATTGCCGGCAGGGATTTTAACGCGGTGAAAGAGTTTGTTAACTACATTATGGACGACCACGACCGCAATGCTGAGATTGACTTTGAACAATCGGAATCGAACGAAAACTACGGAGGTGGTGGTGGAATGCGTCAGAACGAACGTATGGAGCGTATGATGGGCATTGGCTCAGAAGAAGAACGGGTGGTGATTAAAGGACAGGACTACGAGATGATGAAAAAAGTGGCCGACGACTTGGAATATTACCTCGAAGATATGGACGATATTGGGCGGGTTCGCAGTAATCTGGCATCGGACAGGCCCGAGGTGCATTTGCAGTTTGATAACGAAATGACCGGTCGCAACAACATTGCTATGACCAACGTGATGCGCGAATTGTCGTCGTTTAGTAAAGAAGTGGAATCGGGCTTTAATTTTAAGCAGGGCGACGAAGAATACGAAATAATAATCCGTACCGACACTTTAAGCGACCTGCCCGCGATGCGCATGGCCGACCTCGAAAAACTGGAAATACAAAGCGACGATGGCAGTAATTACCAGTTGCAGGATATTTCACGTATTTACTACAGTTCGGGTATTTCGCGCATTAACCGCCTGAACCGCGACAAGCAAATTGAGTTGACCTATCGTTTTGAGTCTGAAATTACCGACGATAAAGATTTACTGGAAAATGCCCGTGCCGAAGTGGATCAGCTGGTTGCCGGCATCCCTTTGCCCTCGGGTGTCGCCGTTGAAGTTGTACACGAAGAGGATGACTTTTCGGCCTACTACCCGCTTATTGCCATGGCTTTTTTGTTGATATTTATGATACTGGCATCGGTTTTTGAATCGTTTGCCACGCCTTTTGTAATGATGTTTTCAATTCCACTGGCCGCCATTGGCTCGCTGCTAATGCTTATTTTAACGGGCAACTCGCTGTTATCGGCCAACACACTGATGGGTTTTATTATTTTACTTGGCGTAGTGGTGAATAACGGGATTATATTGATTGACTACAGCAATATACTACAAAAGCGGGGTTACCGACGTGAGCGGGCACTCATTATGGCCGGTCTGGCCCGCCTGCGACCGATTATGATTACAGCCATAACCACCATTGTGGCTATGTTGCCGTTGGCTATGGGCAAATCGGAATATGTGGGTATTATCGGGGCACCGTTCGCGTTAACCGTAATTGGCGGGCTGGCTTTTAGTACCTTACTTACGCTGGTGTTTATCCCGGCATTTTACTCGGGACTGCACACGGCACTCGAATGGTTCAGGGGTTTGCCGTTATGGTTGAAGCTGTTGCAATATGCTGCTTTTGTGGGTGGCGGCTTTCTTATTTATTTTGAAATCAACAGTTTTTTATGGCAAATGGTGTGTACCATACTGGTGGTTACACTGGTTCCGGCAACGATATGGTTTATCATGAACAGCTTACGTAAAGCCAGCGAAACCATTATACCCGAAGATGAGCCCATTACCATACGCATTCAAAACCTTGTGAAAATATACGACCGTCCAGGACGATTCACCCGTGAGTGGCTGGGTGGACTGAAGTTGCGTAAACATTTTAACGAAGAAAAAGAATACCATAATTGGCGCGATCTGAGTGAACTGACCTGGAAGCTCCCTGTGCTGGGATACCTGATTTTCATGGCCATGTTTTATCTTGAACGAAACGGGTGGATTTTGCTCGCGTTGCTGGGGATTTACTTTTTGGCACGGAATGTATTGCTGGTACTGAAAAAAATATGTCAAAACCGGAGTGTTGCAGTTAAACCCGCGATATGGTTATTAAACATCTGGCACTGGGGATTTCCGTTGATTGTTGCGGGCTACTTATACTTGCAAACCGAACATTTAGGCTTGCCAATAATTGTAATTGTGTTGTTCTATTTTGCCCTGATGGTTGATGCCGTTTCACGCAAAATACAGCAAGAAGACATCAATATTAACCGGCTTAAGGGAAGGGGTAGCAACTTGCGGCGTATGTTGTACCAAATGGTGCTATCGATTCCGGTAATTGGTAAAAAGAGGAAACCATTTAAGGCACTGAAAGGAGTTTCGCTCGAAATTGGTAAAGGAATGTACGGGTTGCTTGGACCCAACGGTGCCGGTAAATCAACCCTGATGCGGGCCATATGTGGTATTAACAACCAGAGTTATGGCAAGGTGTGGTTCAACAACCTTGATACCGATGAAAAACGGGAAGAGCTGCAAGGACTGATTGGTTACCTGCCGCAGGATTTTGGCATGTACGAAAACATGTCGGCATGGGATTATCTGCAATATCAGGCTACACTGAAAAAGATAAGCATACCGAAGGAAAGAAATAAAAGGGTACAGCAAGTACTTGAAAGTGTGCACATGTGGGAAAACCGTGACAAGAAAATTGGTTCGTTCTCGGGGGGTATGAAACAGCGCGTTGGTATTGCACAGGTATTGCTGCATTTGCCAAGGGTGCTTGTGGTTGACGAGCCCACGGCAGGTCTGGATCCACGAGAACGCATACGTTTTCGTAACTTGTTGGTAGAGCTGAGCCGCGAGCGTATTGTTATATTCTCAACTCATATTATTGAAGATATTGCCAGCTCGTGCAGCAAATTGGCAGTGCTGCGGAAAGGAGCGGTGCAGTATGTAGGTTCGCCGCGCCACATGACTGATGAAGCTGAAGGACACGTGTGGGAACTTACTGTTCCTGAAAGTGAATTTGAAATATACACCAGGAAATTTAATGTGGCACACCATAGTAAAGATGGCAACATGGTACGCCTTCGCATTGTGGCTAAAGATCAGCCCCACAGCGACGCAGTGAACGTATCGGCTAACCTTGAAGACGCTTACTTGTGGTTACAGTCGGGAGAGGAGTAGATGCATGTTATTCAACCCTTTCAGGGTTGGGGGGTGAAGGGTGTTGCTTAACCCCCGGCTATACTTCGACAAGCTCAGTAACTACCGGGGGTGATGAACATTAAGCCCTACGGGCAAACGCCGGAAGCTAATTGGATAGCTTAAATAATATAGTTGCGATTAAAAAAAATAAGGAAATGGATACAACAACGAACAATAAATCAATATTGCAGCACTTGGCTGCCTTGTTTATTACCAACGCGAAAATGGTAAAGTATAACCTGAAAATAATTTTCGGGAATAAGTTTATCTACTTTTTGCTTAGCGCTGTTGCCATTACCTTTTTCATTATCGGGGTAAACCTGTTTAATGGTCAGGAAGTGAATGAAGCAGGAGTGTTCCGTACCTTGTTGCTCACCGGGGTGCTTTTGCTGTTTTATCCCTCGGCTTTTGGCATACAAAGCGATAAAGATGGCCGTACGCTCGAAATTATTTTCGGAATTCCCGATTATCGTTATCGTGTGTGGCTTATGCGCCTGTTGCTTATTTATGCCATTACGTTTCTTTTAACCCTGCTTATTTCGATGTTGTTAAAGTATGCCTTTGTATCGTTCAATATATTCAGCATGACAGTGAGTGTTTTCTTTCCACTGGTTTTTCTGGGGTTACTTACCTTTTTTCTATCAACTGTACTGAAATCGGGTAATGCCACCGCCGCGGTTATCATTATCATGGGAGTAATCCTTCTTGTTTTATCCGATGAACTCGACGAAAGCTACTGGAATATCTTCTTTAATCCTTATGGTCAGCCCTCCGATGTAAGCGAAATGGTTTGGCAATCACTCACCAGTAAAAACCGTATCTTTCTGGGCATAGGTTCAGTAGTGTTTTTACTGGGCGGAATGATGAACCTCCAAAAAAGGGAGAAGTTGCTGGGGTAGGGTTGATAATACGTATTTCTTGATATAATCGGATTAAAAAAATGTTATAATACTATGTTATATCTTGTGTTTTAACCGATTAAAAAATTAATATGTAAAAGTTTTAGAACCATCATTAAAATAGTTTTTTGTTGAGTTGTGTTTTGCTATCTTTGAGAATTCATAGTGCAATACATTACCCATGGATAATGAGAAGATTTGGAAGTTAAAGGAACCGGGCGACATAAATGATGTAAAGCACTTGTCGGCGGAGCTTAGCGTTGATATGACAATAGCTAACCTCTTAGTTCAACGAGATATACGGAATTTTAGCGATGCTAAGGCATTTTTCCGTCCCCGACTGGCAGACCTGCATGACCCTTTCTTGATGAAGGATATGGAAAAGGCTGTTGAACGGCTAAAACTAGCGATTGACCGGCAGGAAAAAGTGCTCATTTATGGCGACTACGATGTAGATGGTACTACATCGGTTTCCCTGTTATACCTTTTTCTGAAAGACAAAATCAAAGAACTCGATTACTATATTCCCGACCGTTATTCCGAAGGGTATGGTATATCTCCAAAATCCATAGAATATGCTGCCGATAATCATTACTCACTGGTTATTGTTATTGATTGTGGTATTAAAGCTGTCGAGAAAATTGCCTATGCACGTACCCGTCATCTCGATTATATTATTTGCGACCACCATAACCCTGGAGACAGGATACCGGATGCATACGCTGTTCTCGATCCCAAGAGACCTGATTGTGATTACCCTTTTAAGGATTTATCGGGGTGTGGAGTAGGGTATAAATACCTGATGGCGTATTGCATGAAGTACGATGTACCCATTGTACAGTTATACGATTTACTCGATTTGGTTGTAGTGAGCATTGCCTCTGACATTGTTCCGGTAATTGGCGAAAACAGGGTGCTCGCTTATTATGGGCTGCGTAAGTTGAACAGTAATCCAAGTGTAGGGCTTAAAACTTTAATTCGTAATTCGGGAATAAGTGGTACGGAAATATCAATTAACGACATCGTTTTTAAAATAGGCCCGCGGTTAAATGCTGCAGGGCGTATTGAGCACGGTGAAAAGTCAGTTGAGTTGCTTGTTTCGCAAGATGAGAATGCGGCGAGTGAAATGGGTGTTCAGATTAATACATTTAACGAAATCAGAAAGTCGCTCGACCGCGATATAACAGCAGAAGCACTTGGGTTAATTGTGAACAACGAAAAATTATTTAACCGCAATTCAACAGTCTTATACAATCGCGACTGGCATAAAGGGGTTGTCGGAATTGTTGCTTCACGTGTGTCGGATGTGTATTATAAGCCAACGGTTATTCTTACCGAATCTAATGGTATGGCTACCGGATCGGCACGTTCTATTAAGAATTTCGATTTGTACGAAGCCGTCGACTATTGTAGCGATTTACTTGAATCGTACGGGGGACATATGTATGCTGCCGGACTTACTATGAAAATCGAGAATATAAAAGCTTTTGAAGAGCGTTTTGAAGATTTTGTAACCCGCCATCTTAAAAAAGACCAGCTGATACAGACCGTTGATGTTGATTCGAGGCTTCAGTTGACAGAAATCACTCCTAAATTTGTTCGTTTGTTGAAACAGTTTGAGCCTTTTGGCCCTCATAATATGGCGCCTGTTTTTGTAACAGAAGATGTGCTGGATGCAGGTACAAGCCGTGTAGTTGGCCGTAATGGTGAGCACCTGAAACTCGATTTGGTAGAACCCAATGGTTCATCAAAACGGTTCCCGGGTATAGCTTTTTCTCAGTCCGAAAAATATTCGCTTATCTCAAAGGGAATACCTTTTGATGTTTGCTTTTCTATTACCGAAAATGTATTCAGGGGGCGTACTTCTACACAACTGATGATTCGTGATATTCGCGAGCGTCAATCAGATGAATAACGCTGATAAATCTTTCATTTCCATATTGGGTGTTGCAACGCTAAAAGCAGGGATTGATATTTTATTTGAAGGCCACAGCACAGTGCAAGGTTGAAATCCACTCAAACGAGCATGATTCATAAATACATCACAACCTGTAAAAATTACCTGCTATCGCACGAATCTTTTCGTGTGGTTTAGCCTGAGGTTGTTAATTCTTCCCAGTACTCAACAGCCCTGCGTGTATGCGGGATGACGATGGTGCCACCTACAAGGTTGGCAACGCTGAATACTTCAAACATCTCATCGTTGGTTACACCTTGTTCATAGCATTTTTCGACCGGTATTCGTTGAATTCTTTTACCTGTTCGCTCATGATTCCTCCGGTATTCCGATTAATGTTGTTTGAGTGTATCTTTCAATTTTAACTTTTACCAAATCGCCTTTTTTGTAGTTCATTTTAGGGAATACCACCTTTTTGTTTTGTTGGGTACGGCCCGATAGTTCCTCGTCCGATTTTTTGGAGTTGCCTTCAACCAGCACCTCAAATACTTTACCCACGTCTTTTTTATTACTCTCCAACGACAATTTCTTTTGTACTTCGATAATACGGGTCAGGCGTTCCGATTTCAACTCTTCCGGCACATCGTCGGGCAGGTTTTTAGCGGCATAAGTACCGGGGCGTTCTGAGTATTTAAACATGAAAGCACTGTCGTATCGTACCCATTCCATCAGGCTGAGCGTTTCCTGAAATTCTTCTTCGGTTTCGCCACAAAAGCCGCAAAAAACGTCGGTGCTGATGCCGCAATCCGGGATGATTTCTTTGATGGCCGATATACGTTTCATATACCATTCGCGGTCGTATTTGCGGTTCATGCGTTTTAAAACCGATGAACTTCCGCTTTGAACCGGGAGGTGGATGTGGTTACAAATGTTGGGTGTTTCGGCAATGGTTCGTAACAAACGGTCTGAAATATCTTTGGGGTGCGATGTTGAAAACCTTACCCGCATTTGAGGCTGACTTTCGGCCACCATTTTCAGCAAATCGGGTAAGCGTACCGGGCGCGTTTCGCCTTCGGGTAGCCATTTAAACGAGTTCACATTTTGTCCGAGAAGTGTAATTTCCTTGTAGCCTTTTGATACCAAGTCGTTTACCTCGTTTAAGATATCCTGAGGGTCGCGGCTGCGTTCCCTTCCCCGGGTGTATGGTACAATGCAGTATGTACAGAAATTATTGCACCCACGGGTTATCGAAACAAAACCCGAAATGGATTCTTGTTGCAGGCGTTTAGGCACCAGGCTGTCGTATGTTTCATTTAACGAAAGTTCAACATTTATGGCCTCTTCGCCTTCGTTTGCTTTGTCAATGAGGTAGGGAAGGTCGCGGTATGCATCGGGACCGGCAACCAGGTCAACCACTTTTTTTTCGAGCAGGTCGTCAGCCAATCGTTCGGCCATGCAGCCAATCATGCCAATAATAAGGTCTTTCTTCTTCTTTTTGTATGAGTTAAATTGGTTGAGGCGTCCCCATACCCGTTGTTCGGCATTATCGCGCACCGAGCAGGTGTTAATGAAAATGGCATCAGCCTCGTTTTGGTTTTCGGTTAGCTCGTAGCCCTTGTCGGCCATAACCGAGGCCACAACCTCGCTATCGGCTACATTCATCTGGCAACCGTACGTTTCGATATATAATTTCTTGCTCATTATTTTATTCGTTTTGCGGGGGCAAATTTACAGGATTTTTTTAATTCACACTATTTTGTCTGATTAATGAGGTTATAATCCTGGTTTTGGCCGCTTGTCTATTTCTTCCCGTTTTCTTTCTATCCTGGCAACTTTTTTTCCGGAACTGAATTGGTAACTAACCCTGAACATTAGTGGTATTGCCGGGAGTTGCAGGTTCCCGGTATAGCGGCTTGAGAAATTGCGTGCCTGAACTTCCGCCCCCTGGTAAACAAAATTTCCGACAAATGGAAGTGCACTTACGATACCCACTTTTAGTTTTTTCTTAAAGGCTTTATCAAGTGAAATAAAATAAAGAGCATCGCTGAATGTTTTATCCTGAATGTTGTTTTTTGGGGTTGCATACTGAAATATGACTGAAAAACTATAGTCATTGTTGAATGACAAAATTGATGAAAAATCAGA
>JAQIDF010000080.1 GCA_027858145.1 Prolixibacteraceae bacterium
CATTGTTAAGTTGTTTATACTGGTCGTTTGAAGGTGCATTTTTTGTAAGTCCCCAGTCATATTGGAACTTATTGGTTGTAACATTCACTCCTGTAGTTGAGCTAAAGGAATGATTATCGTTTATATCTTTATCAAAAATCAACAGGGTGTTACTGCTGATTCCATTAAAAGTATTTGATGAAGCTTTTGCTACATTAATCGCTTCATCATTGTAATAAAGCTCCATCCCCTGGTTAGGCATAAACATATTTTCTTTATGCGTATTGTAATATATTCCAAAGTTGCTGCGCAAAATAAGGTCTTCTGTAATATCTGCTTCTAATCCAAGAGATGTAATCATGTAATAATTCTGACTTGTTGCTTCAAAATTGTTAACAGTTGCAATTGGATTACTTACGCCAAACTCATCAACCTCAGATAATAAATCGGTCTCATTTCCATCGACATCATATTGATAGGGATTAATTAATGGAGATTTTGCCAGTGCAGAATAAATGGGACTGGTTTCTTTGATACGTGCCGATTCTCTTAATTGAGAATTGCTGGTACTAAAAGAAACCGAAGCATTCATCCTGAGCCATGTGTAAATGTTTACAAGGCTGACAAAACGAATGTTATACCCCTTATATCCCGTATTTTTTATAATACCATTATTGTCGTAATAATCAAAAGACAAACCATAGCGGGCAATCTCGTCACCCCCCTTAACTTTAAAGTGCAAATTGGTAAACGATGCATTATCAAAAACAGAAGGCTGCCAGTCGGTATTGTGGTTTTGATAGTCGATATAACGAAGATCATCTTCTTCGAGGAAAAGATTTGGATATTCAATTACCATATCTTCTTCAAACATCCCGGAGCTGTACAAAACTTCTTTGGCTAATGTTTTATGCTGGAAGTCATTCATTTGTGGAATATACTGTTCAGGACTTAATGACAAACCCCTTCGCAAATCAATTTCGAAGGATGTTTCAGTAGCACTTGGGTCAAGTGTTTCAATTACAATCATCCCATTTGAGGCTTTCGACCCATAGGCAGCTGAATATGTAGCATCTTTTAAAACCGAAATGCTTGATATGTCCATTGGATTTATTGAAGTTAAGGGATTGTAAACATATCCGTCGATAACTGAACCAAATAATCCACCTGGCACCATAATCATCCCATCTACAATATAGAGTGGCTGATTACTCGCATTTAAAGAGTTAACGCCCCGGGTTAGTGTCATTGATCCTGATCCCGGCTGGCCGGAATTACGGGTAACATTAATACCCGATACACGCCCCTGCATATAATTATCAACTGAAGGGGTTATGGAATGGTTTACCTTATCAATATTAACATCAGAAAAAGAAGATATCATATTTTTAACCAACTTGGGCTGACTAAATACGATCAACTCATTCTCCCCGCTATATACGTCATCAGGGGTCAACATAACATTGAGCTTTGTACGCCCGTCAAGGAATACCCGCTTGCTTTTGTATTGTGATGCCGGGGCAATTCTAAGCCAAACATTTCCTGATTCGGTTTCTACCTCAAATTCACCTTTCTCGTTGGTAAAAGCCGGCATTGCATCAGAGCCTTCAACACTTACCGTCACATTTGCTACCGGTTCATTTTCGGGTGAAACAATAACACCTTCTACATTTAAAGGCTCTTGTGCCTGAAGTGATAAAACATTAAGAAATAAAGCTAAAACTATCAGGATAGTTTGCTTAAAGGGCCATTTAATTAGATTATTATTCATCTCTGAATTCGTTATTTGCGTGTTTGTTCTATTTTGTATAAAAACGATCATCATTATCAGCTGATTAATATTTATGGGGTTTTCGTAATCTTATCCACACTTTCTTCAGGATAATACCCAACATAATCCAAGAATATTCCGTTCCATTTTGTGGTACTCGGTCCGGTATATTCAAAACGTATTTTAGCTCTTCCGTATTCAGTCAGATTTTCTACCCAGAAGTCAAATTTCTGATAACGTCCCTGGGCAATATAGCGTTTTCCACTTACAACACTAGGCATTACTTCTCCACCAAAACGCATAAAACTGTAATAGTCAAATTCTTTTACCAATTCATCGTTAACATAGATATTGAAACTACCACCAAAATCCATATGTGTGCGAACAACAAACAGATATTTACGTGGGAAAAGAGGTTCGGTTTTAAACTCTAAATCAAACTTACCTTCATATCCTTTATCGAAGCGAACAACCAGAATACTGTCGTTTGAAGCCACACCCTTAGCCGGGTCACCATCCGGCCGGTAAGTTACATCACTTTCAACGGTTACTATAGAATCTTTCCATGCAAAACGGTCGTTACCTAATGTTTTAATCAACGATTCACCTTCAGTGCGAAGCGGACTAAAGTATAAAGAGTCAAGAATTGTAAATTCTTCATAATCGTAAGCATATCCGTTACTGCAAAGAACCTGGTTTACGGGGTTAAATATAAGCTCAACGCTGTCACCCAATATATTTTTTACAGAGTCTCCCATAAAATCATATTCTTCCTTAAGGTTTGCAAAAAAGCCATGGAAAACCAGGTATGGAATTAATACATCTTGCTGCCATCCCCGCGGAATATCTTCATAAGTTGAATATCCAAGGTCAATAGCCATTTTAGTAAGCGCTTGATTATATTTCTCCTGAGCCGGGAAAGCCATTGTTGCTGTTTTGAGCCTCAACTCTTCTGAAACTTCAAACAAACCCATTTCAAAGAAGTTATAAACTGCCACAACAGAGTCATATATAGTATTTCCTTTATCATCAAAACCTATGGGTTTACTCAATTCCTTATTTAGAATTATTGTGTCCATTTCATCGATGAAATACTTTAATGCTTTATTGTTTTTAGAAATATACTCATAAAGACTTGGTTTAGGAGTAGAAACCTCCTCAATCATAAAATAACGGCCATCTTTATAGAGTGGGCTCACTTCAACCACCGGTATTTTGTCGAACCAATACTGGTCACCTTCTTTTTCGAACTGGGCAAACTTGAACATCAATGTTTGAATCTTCCGTTTGCTACTTATGTTGTTAGGCTGAATATACTGATGCAGAATATGATAAGCAACAGTTTCTTTGGTCATTTCTGTTGTGTCAGTATATTGCTCTATTGCCTCGTTAGTTGGAATAAAAAAAGTATAAACATCAACGTGGTTAAATATTGAATCTAAACCAAATTCCTCCATCAAACCAACAAATGACGAGGCATCGCTATTTGATTTCAGGGCATCCCAAATGTTTTCATCAACAGTATCGGGCAAATCGTTATAATGCTCATTCCATTTTTCTTCACATCCTGTTATTCCAACGATTATGAATATTGCTATTATCGTATAAACTAAACTTCTCATTGTTGCTTGTATTAATTGTCAGGTATAATAAATTGTATTTCATCCCACTCAAATACACCTGGGATTAAGGATTTAATTGTAATTTCGTGCTCAGTATATGTGTTAAAAACAAAATTTTCAGCAATAGTAAAAGTATTAAATGGATAGTCTTTGGTACCTGATTTAGTCAAATCTACAGTTCCTCCAATCTTTTGACCGTCAATAAAAACTTCAACCACGGCATTTTGATCGCTAAACGCATGAGCTTTAATTCTAAAATTATATTCTCCCTGAACAATTTTAGGCACACGATAAGTAATGGAAAAGTCCCCATCAATAATCAAATAATTTTGGTCTGAAGGTACTTGCCAGTCAGGGTCTTCTTCCTCTGCCTCCTGCACAAAAACTATTTCAGATATTCCCTGTTCCCATGAAAGATTTGTAAGTAAGCTTTGATCCTGAATCATATATTCTCCTACTTCTTCCTTGTATAGGTTAATCAAAGGTTCTTCATAAAATGTAAAATATTTATCAGCCCTACCAGCCTTTTTCGACCATAGCACATAATCAACCTGATGAATGGCCCCGGTTAGTGTAAAGATATTGCTGTTATCATAAAAGAAAGTACGATAGCTTGTAATGCTTGTATCTCCTGATTCAGTAAAAATAGTATCATTTTTATTGAGGTTAATGGCAATATCCAATTCATCTTCCCCATTAATGTTTATCGGATACTCGCCATAAGTATTATAGTTTCTTGTTTCACCTTCAAATTGCGAAAGGTAAATTTCACCTTCATTAATGATGTGATATCCTACAAATTTATATAAAACATTGTTTTCATCGGTATAATTGCTATTCTCAGGTTTCAGTCTATCAACTAAATCATCAAAATTATTAATTCCAAGACGGTTATAAATAGAATCGTGTTCAACTAAAAGCGTATTTGGAATAACACCAGCTGAATCGCGGACAACTCTCTGGTTCAAGATTTCATCAAAGCCGGTTTGATTTACTGCCTCGTTGAATATTGTATATCCCGATGAAGTTTCGAGCCATTCGGCAGTTGTTAAAGTAACAGGCTCAAGGGATTTTGAAATTACATGTACATAACCATTCGAGACCTCAATATTACCTTTAACTACAGGTGCTATATTGTTAATTTTATAAACCGAACTATCGCCCATCATCTCAAAACCAATTGTCACAGTTTGACCGGCCAGATTTAACTCGGATAAGGCTCCAAAAGGAAAATCATAGGTCATGTAACCTTGATTAACCACATGATACCGGGCCATAGCCTGTACATATGCCTTATCATTAAGCAATTCATCCAATGAAGAAAAACTGTTGCTTTCTTCAATAAACAAATCTACTGCCTCATTATGGGGTAAAAACATGGTGTAATTATTCCCGTCGGGATTATAGGCACTTAATGTTTTATCAAGTCCACCGGCTTCGAGTATTTGTAAGAACTTTGAATACTCTTTATTTTCAATAATATAATCGTAAATGGTTTGTCTCTCCATATCTTCAAATTCAGCAACGACACCTCCACTTTCGTCGCACGATTGAGATAAAAGTACTACACCAATTACCGCTAATGTGAATAATATTTTTTTCATCTTCTGACTATTTTACACATCTATAAAACATCCTATTTGTATTCAATTTCTTATTAACGTAAATAATAAGGATTTTGCTCAAGATATTTGTTACGCTCCAATTCATCTTCATATATTGGCATATACCAACCCATTGGATTTGTTAATTTAGATCCAAGAACCCGCTTTTGAGTCGCCGGAACATTTTCAATTATCAAATTCACAAGGTTACTGCTTCGTGCATAATCATTTCTACGACCCATACGAACCAAATCAAACCATCGTTTTCCTTCGTATGCAAGCTCAAGGGCCCGTTCTTGCAGAATAGCATCCTCATAAGCTATTCTTGAATTTGCTAAAGCAAGCGGATTAACACCTGCACGATCCCGAATATTGTTTACAATTGCAAGCGCTTCTTCAAAGCGATCAAGCTGTGATAATGCTTCGGCTTTCATTAACATGACGTCGGCATAACGGTAAACAATCCAGTTTGCTGTATTAGAAATATTGCTCGGACGTATTGTTGTTCCGTCAGGCGCCATTCCAACATACTTCCATATGGTAAATGTTGTTTCACTTTCCTTTTTTATTGTAGCACCTTGTCCACGAAACGGCTCATTGGCAAATTCAAGGGAGAACATCTCTATAGCCTTTTTACTGGCAAGAAATTGTTGACCATCATAGTTTGTCATCCCATATGTACTGTTCCGTTGGCTTTGCCTTTCATCAAACTGCAATTCAAAAATACTTTCATCAGAATTACCCGGAAAGTACATATAAAACCATAAGTCGGCTGAAACGAGCTTGGCAAATTCTGACATTTCAATCTGCTGAACATATTCAATTACTTTGTTGTAGTCGAACTGCCATAGTGAAATATCAGCCAAAAGTGCATTACATGCAGCTTTCGAAGCCCGGCCTTTTATTTCACGGATCGACATAAAATTGCTTGTCAAATACTGACGATTAGCAAGCAAGTCTTCGGTTATTGAATTCAATACAAAATCGGCCGATGATTTTTCAGGATAGAAAAATGATTCATCAGTCTCACTGGGCTCGGTAACATATGGTACTTCGTTATAAATCCGCACCAAATAAAAGTAAGTTAAAGCCCTGATAAAATAGGCTTCAGCTAAATATCCCTGTAATTGATAATCGGTAAATGTATCATCAATATCCTGTACCCCGGGGGCATTATCAATAACTTCGTTAGCATAATTAATAACATTATAAAAATCCTGCCAGTTGGCATTCCAGTTATCGGGATAAATATTCCCGATCATCATATTGCGGGTATTTTCACTCAGGTTGGTGTCATCATCAACCATGTCGGCACGGGCTTCGCCATGAATAAAAAACAGGTTATCAAGCGACGATAATGAGCTATAAGCACCCATTAGTACAGCCTCAACATCTTCTTTCGATTGCCAGAATTCTTCTCGTACAAGACCATTTGGCGGTATAAGCTCTACCCAATCGTTACAACCGGACTGTACCATTAACACCAAGGCAATTAATATGTATTTAATTTTAGTTTTCATACGTTTAAAATTTATAATTTGTTCCATAGCTTAATTCTAAATTTGAGACCGTATGGAACCGCTTCGCTCTCACATGCCCCGATGACCATCGGGGTTAATCATTGCCTTTGGCTAACTTTTGATTAAAAAAGTTCATGTTCGTTTCATATTCTTATCTAAATTTTTTTGACTGTTCATTTTTCAATTAAAAGAATATAGATACACTCATTGTTGTCATTCTTGATGGAGGAGTACGCGCCTCATCTACACCTATCCAAAATGGATCGCTGGCATTTTGAGCAATTTCCGGATCCTGCCCAGAATAATTCGTAAAGGTTAATAACTTACGTGCACTTAATGCCAGACTTATTCGTCTCACACGTAAAAGATCACAAATGTGCTTGGGTACCTGATACCCAATTTTAACACTATTGAGGCGAAGATAATCTCCTGCTTCTACATAACGATCAGATCCAAGGTTGTTTGCCGGGTTATTTTCGTAAGCCCTTGGAAGCATGTGGGGTTCGTTCTGACCTTCTTTCTTCCAACGGTTTAACACTGCTTTGCTTTGGTTATTTTTATCGTTCATTCCCTCAGTAGTAATTGCTACCTTGTTAACAATATCAAAACCAACACGATAATGGAATCCAACCGATACGTCGAAGTTTTTATATTTTAATGATGTACCAAACCCACCAACAAAATCGGGGTTAGAATTACCCAAGGGTACAACATCATTCAGGTCAATTTTCCCGTCATTATTCTGATCTCGATATTTTGCATCTCCACCTTCGAAGGTGTAAGTACCTTTAAAAGTCATTGGCACAGGCTCTCCTTCGGCATCAAGTATTGGTTTTCCTTCAGCATCACGGGCAATAGCATCTTCAGTAGTAGCATATACACCTAAATACTCAAAACCAAAGAATGTACCAATAGGCTGACCTGCCATAATACGTTTAGGATATTCTCCATTTACAATTGATGTTGATTGTTCAGTATTAAAGTTTTCAGGTAAACTTATAAACTCGTTATAATTATGCGAGGTATTAAAGTAAACAGACCAGAAAAAGTCTCGTTTTTGCAATATTGTTGCATTTAACATTAACTCCCAACCACGGTTAAGCATTTCGCCACCGTTAAAATATTGAAGTCCGCTATAACCAGATGATGTTGGGATCTTGTAGTACTGCCATTCAGCATCACCTCCAAAAAGAATATCCGTTGTTCGTTTGTTGTATACATCAGCTGTTACAGCTAAACGATCGTCAAAGAAAGAAAGATCGATACCGGCATTATAGGTTTCAACACTTTCCCATTTCAATAAATTCAAACCAATTTTTGAAGGCGTAATTGCTGTATTTCCAACATAGTTTCCTGACGTTTGATATAAGGCAAAACGGGCATAGGCATCACCGGGTTGACGACCTGAAGTACCCCAGCTTAAACGAAATTTACTATCACTTAACCAGTCAAGTCCTGACATAAATTCTTCAGATGAAAAACGCCATCCCAATGAAACACCATTAAATACTCCCCACCTGTTTTTTGAACCAAATGAAGAACTGGCATCAGCTCTTACATTGTATTGGAACATATAACGGTCGAGGTATTTATAGTTTA
>JAQIDF010000120.1 GCA_027858145.1 Prolixibacteraceae bacterium
TATTGTAAAAAGTTACCATTCAGAAAAATAATTAAAACGAAGCACTTGTTATTTTAAAAAACGTTGTATATTTGCAACCAGAACAGACCAGAACAGTATGTCTTTTGATTTTCACATAAATCCACAATCAAATTCGCTGAAATACATTCAGCTGGTTGATGCTATTGCCAACGCTATAAGCGAAGGGTCGCTAGACCAAGGTGATATGTTGCCTTCGGTTAACGAGCTCGTTAAAAATGCATCACTTTCGAGGGATACAGTTTTCAAAGCTTATTCTGAGTTAAAAAGCCGTGGTATTGTTGAGTCTGTTCCTAATCGTGGGTATTTCGTATCGAAACAGCTAAACCGGGTGTTGCTTTTTCTTGACACATTCAAAGCTTATAAAGAAGTTTTGTATGATGGATTCCGTTCCAATTTACCCGATAACATTTCAGTCGATTTAATGTTTCACCACTACAATTTCAGGGTTTTTGAATCTATTATTAATGACAGTATAGGAAAATACAGCCATTACATTATTATGAATTTTGACCACCCACGGATGAAAAAGGTAATTAGTAAAATACCTCCTGAAAAATTGCTGGTGGTTGACTGGAACATTCATGCCGGCGAAAACCATTCGTACGTAAGTCAGGATTTTGGAGCGTCGGTATATGATAGTCTTCTTTCGGTAGTTAACCGGATTAAAAAATACAACCGCTTTATTTTATTATACCCTAAAGATTGGACTTTTCACCCAAAAGAAACCATCACAGACTTTGAACGTTTCTGTGTTGACAATAGTATAATTTATAATGTCGAGTACGATATCCAATCTGTAAATATTAAAAAAGGTGATTTGTATTTGCTGGTCAGCGACCGCACCTTAACACGATTACTTGACCAGTCGCACGATAAAAAATTGCGTGTTGGCGATGATGTAGGGATTATTTCCTATAACGAAACACCAATGAAAAAATATGTAAACGAAGGAATAACTGCATTATCAACCAATTTTTACGAGATGGGTAAAATGGCCGCTCACTACGTGCTGAACCCCGGAGAAATGAAACATGTAGTTCCGACTGAATTGATTGAAAGAAAATCGTTTTAAAATATAAAAAGAAAAAATTATGTATTTTTTAGGATACGACGTAGGTAGTTCATCAGTAAAAGCATCGCTGGTTAATGGCGAAACCGGCGAATGTGTTGCTTCAGACTTTTTCCCGAAGCAGGAAATGAAGATTACTGCCGCCAGGGCAGGATGGGCTGAACAACATCCCGACCTGTGGTGGGAAAACCTCAAACTTGCCAACAAATCAGTACTGGAATCATCGGGTGTTGATCCCAAAAACATCGAAGCCATCGGTATCTCATACCAAATGCACGGGCTTGTAGTTGTTGACAAAGACAAGAATGTACTTCGCCCTTCAATTATATGGTGCGACAGCCGTGCATCCGAAATTGGCGATAAAGCATTCGAGAAGATAGGTGGCGAACGCTGTCTGTCGAGCTTATTAAACTCACCGGGGAACTTTACCGCTTCAAAACTGATGTGGGTGAAGGAAAATGAACCCGACGTGTATGCTAAAATTGATAAAATAATGCTGCCGGGCGATTACATCGCTATGCGCCTGACCGGAGATTGCACAACAACAATTTCAGGGTTATCGGAAGGTATGTTTTGGGATTTCAACGCCAACGGAATTTCAAAAATGCTTATGGACCACTACGGATTCAGCGAATCGGTAATTCCTGAGATTCGTCCAACTTTCTCAGAACAAGGCAAAGTTAGTGCCGCTGTTGCTAAAGAATTTGGATTAGCCGAAGGTACCAAAGTAACCTACCGGGGCGGCGACCAGCCCAATAACGCGCTTTCGCTGAACGTGCTGAACCCTGGCGAAATTGCTACAACAGCCGGCACCTCTGGCGTAGTATACGGAGTAAGCGACGAAGTGAAATATGACCCCTATTCAAGGGTCAACACTTTTGCCCACGTAAACCATACACCAGAGCAAAACCGTCTGGGTGTTCTGCTTTGCGTAAACGGTACAGGCATCTTAAACTCATGGATGAACAAAAACGTGGGCAACCAGGCTTACGATTATGTGCAAATGAATGAACTGGCCGCTAAAGTGCCTGTTGGTTCTGAAGGTGTAAGTGTTTTACCTTTTGGAAACGGCGCTGAAAGATTACTGAAAAACAAGTATATCGGTTCACAAATCAGTGGTGTGAGTTTTAATACGCACACACAAGGACATTTGTTTCGTGCAGCACAAGAGGGAATTGTATTCTCTTTCAACTACGGAATGGAAATTATGAAGCAAATCGGCATCGATGCACAGGTAATCCGTGCCGGAAAAGCCAACATGTTCCTTAGCCCGATATTCCGCGATACATTAGCCGGAATCAGCGGAGCCACCATCGAGCTTTACAATACCGACGGCTCTGTAGGTGCAGCTCGCGGAGCCGCTGTAGGTTCTGGTTATTATAAATCGTTTGCCGAAGCATTCGGAAGCCTGAGGAAACTCGAAACCATTGAGCCCGACATATCGAAAAAAGCCCAATACGAAGATGCATACGGTAATTGGAAAGAATTACTTGGACGATTTATTTAAATAGTCATTAGTCATTGAGTCAATCATAGTTTTAAGAACATACTAATGACCAATTACAAATGACTAATCACTTAAAGTTAAATTAATTATAAACTTCCTTCTCATCGCATTTTGGGAGTAGAGAAGGACTAACAAATAAGAATATGAGTGTATTAATAGGTGAAAAAGAGTACTTCAAAGGTATTGATAAGATTCAGTACGAAGGACCACAATCAAAAAATCCATTAGCATTTAAATGGTACGATGAGAACAAAGTAGTTGCAGGTAAAACATTGAAAGAGCATTTACGCTTTGCAGTGGCTTACTGGCACACATTTACAGGCGACGGTGGAGACCCGTTCGGTCCCGGAACAAAAGTTTTCCCATGGGACGATAAAGACACCATGACAGCCAACAAAAAAAGAATGGATGCTGCATTTGAGTTTATTACAAAATTAGGTGCACCATTCTATTGCTTCCACGATACCGATGTTGCCGGTGACGGGACTGTTTTCGAAATTGAGAAGAACCTGGCTCAAATGGTAGAAATTGCCAAACAAAAACAAAAAGAATCAGGTGTTCAACTACTTTGGGGAACAGCTAACGTTTTCAGCAACCCACGTTATATGAACGGTGCTTCTACTAACCCTGATTTCAACGTTTTGGCTAATGCCGGTGTACAGGTGAAAAATGCTATCGATGCTACCATCGCGTTAGGTGGTACCGGTTATGTATTCTGGGGCGGACGTGAAGGCTATATGAGCCTGCACAACACCAAAACTAAAGAAGAACTTGACCACCTTGGACAATTCTTGCGTATGGCCCGCGACTATGGCCGTAAGCAAGGTTTCAAAGGAACTTTCTTTATTGAGCCTAAACCAATGGAGCCAACCAAGCATCAGTACGACTTCGATACACAAACTGTTCTTGGATTCCTCAATAAGCAAGGCTTAATCGACGATTTCAAAATTAACGTTGAGGTTAACCACGCTACATTAGCAGGCCACTCGTTCACTCACGAACTACGTATGGCTACCGATGCTGACAAATTAGGTTCAATTGATGCCAACAAAGGTGACTACCAAAACGGATGGGACACAGACGAATTCCCAACCAACATTTATGAAGTTACTGAAGCAATGATGGAAATTCTTCCTGCAGGTGGTTTCGAGCACGGTGGTGTCAACTTCGATGCTAAACTACGCCGTAACTCAACCGACCTTGAAGATAACTTTATCGCACACGTTGGCGGAATGGACGTTTTTGCACGTGCTTTAATTATTGCCGACAAAATGTTAACTGATTCTGACTACGTAAAAATGCGCGACGAACGCTACGCTTCTTTCAACAGTGGAGACGGTGCTGCATTCGATTCAGGAAAAATGACGCTTGAACAATTGTACGAAGTAGCCAAAAAAGTAGGTGAACCAAAACAAATTAGCGGTAAGCAAGAATTGTTCGAACAGCTAATAAATTATTATATTTAGGCCCTGTTTGAATCTGAAAACATATAAATAATTTGCCCGATTCAGCATTCATGCAGAATCGGGCTTTTATGCTCATTGCCAACAACAAAACTTAATAATCGTACTTATGAAAAACAGTAAAGTGTATGTATTGCTCATAACCATTGTGGCAACCATTGGCGGACTACTTTTTGGTTATGACACAGCAGTTATTTCCGGGGCTGAAAAATCAGTACAGGAATACCTGATTAACAGTCAGGGCTTAAGCACACTTATCCATGGAATCACAACATCGAGTGCACTGATTGGCTGTATAATCGGTGGTGCCTTATCCGGATTAATTGCATCAAAATTGGGACGAAAAAGAGCATTAATGCTCGCAGCCGGTCTCTTTTTCATTTCAGCACTTGGATCAGGATTTCCCGAGACATTTTTCTTCGAAAAAGGAAACCCAACCATCGGGTTGTTGTTAATGTTTAACTTCTACCGTATTATTGGTGGTATAGGCGTAGGTTTGGCCTCGGCCGTAACTCCTATGTATATTGGTGAGATTGCTCCCTCCAATGTACGCGGACAGCTGGTATCTTTAAACCAGTTTGCCATCATCTTCGGAATGTTGGTTGTTTATTTTGTAAACTGGGGCATTTCCAACGGTCAGACTATAGAGTGGATTAACACAGTAGGCTGGCGACGCATGTTTTTATCAGAAGCCATTCCTGCCGGAATCTTCGGCTTATTGCTATTCTTCGTGCCTGAAACACCTCGTTATTTAGCTTTGACTGGCAAAAAGGACGAGGCCATGAAAGTATTGACCCGCATCAACGGGGCTGAACATGCAAAACTCGTCATGGAAGATATTAAAGCCAGTTTAGCACATCACTCATCGGGCAAACTCTTTTCATTCGGAAAAGTGGTTATCATCGTTGGTATCCTCCTGTCTATATTCCAGCAATTTGTAGGAATTAACGTGGCACTATACTATGCACCGCGTATTTTTGAAAGCATGGGCGCCGCCAAAGATGCCTCGATGATGCAAACTGTTATCATGGGTCTTGTGAATGTTGTTTTCACCGTAATTGCCATCTTCACGGTTGACAAATGGGGACGTAAGCCATTGCTTATTATTGGCTCAACAGGCATGGCCATTGGTATGTTTGCCATTGCCGGACTGGCATACTTTGAAATCATTGGAATAAGCACACTGGTATTTATCATTATTTATACTGCCTCATTCATGATGTCATGGGGACCGATTACCTGGGTATTAATCTCTGAGATATTCCCAAATAAAATACGTGGTAAAGCGGTGGCTATAGCCGTTGCAGCTCAGTGGACTGCCAACTATCTCATATCATCAAGCTACCCGGCCATGATGGAGCTCAGCGGAGCTTTCACTTATGGTTTCTACGGTGTGATGAGTGTGCTTTCATTAATCTTTGTTTGGAAAATGGTTCCCGAAACAAAAGGACGTACCCTCGAAGATATGGAAGAGCTATGGGAAAAGAAGAAATAATTTTCTAACAATATTTTTACGATAAAAAGGAATTCGCACCAGCGTGTTCCTTTTTTTAGATCCAAAAATTCACTTTATCGCTTCAAAAGACTCCTTCATTAAAAAAAATGAAATTATTCAACAATAGGAGATTATTTCATTTTTTGAATTTGTATTTTTCAATTCAAATCGCTTAAAAAATGTTAGTAAAAACCTTTGGAAGTGCTGTTCAGGGAATTGATGCAATAACTATAACCATTGAAGTTACTGTTAGCCGGGGAATAAAATACCATATCGTAGGACTCCCCGATAATGCTGTACGCGAAAGCCAACAGCGCATCGACTCGGCCTTGCGAGAATCAGGATATAAGTTGCCCGGTTTCAAGATCATTATTAACATGGCACCTGCCGATATCCGCAAAGAAGGTTCAGCATACGATCTTCCGTTAGCCATTGGCATTCTGGCAGCTTCCGATCAAATAAAATCAGAAAAACTTGACAAATACCTGATTATGGGAGAATTGTCCCTCGATGGAAGTTTACTGCCCATAAAAGGTGTTTTACCCATTGCCATTAAAGCTCGTTCCGAAGGGTTCGAAGGTTTTATCCTCCCCAAACAAAATGCAAAGGAAGCAGCGGTAGTCGATAAGCTAAAAACATACGGCGCTGAAAATATCCGTGAGGTCATCGATTTTTTTGAAGAAAAAGGCGACCTTGAACAAACGGTTGTTGACACCCGCAAAGTTTTTCAAGAAGATGTAATGCAAACCGATATCGACTTTGCTGATGTGAAAGGTCAGGAAAATGTGAAAAGAGCTTTAGAAGTGGCAGCTTCAGGAGGTCACAACATCATTATGATCGGTGCACCAGGTTCAGGGAAAACCATGCTGGCTAAGCGTATTCCGTCTATTCTTCCTCCTTTTACTTTGTATGAAGCCCTTGAAACTACTAAAATACACTCGGTGTCGGGTCAGTTAGACAGCGACACCTCATTAATGACACGAAGGCCGTTTCGTTCTCCCCATCACACCATCTCGGACGTAGCTCTGGTAGGAGGCGGCACCTATCCGCAGCCCGGCGAAATATCGCTGGCACACAACGGAGTGCTGTTTCTCGATGAGCTGCCCGAGTTTAAACGGACCGTACTCGAAGTAATGCGGCAACCTCTCGAAGACCGCAAAATCAGCATTTCGCGGGCCAAATTTTCTGTTGAGTATCCGGCCAGCGTAATGCTGGTTTCGAGTATGAATCCCTGCCCATGCGGATACTATAATCACCCCACGCGTGCCTGTGTGTGCGTTCCCGGCATGGTTACAAAATACCTGAACCGGATATCCGGCCCTTTGCTAGACCGCATCGACATCCATCTGGAAGTGGTTCCCGTTCCTTTTGAGAAACTCTCAACCGATCCACCCGGTGAAACCAGTAAAGAAATACGGCAACGCGTAATCGCAGCCCGGCAAATTCAGGCTGAACGTTTCAAGGAAATTGAAGATGTACACTGCAATGCCCAAATGAGTTCAAAACAATTACGAACCTACGCCCAACCTAATAAAGCCGGTTCTGAAATACTCAAAACAGCCATGGAAAAGCTTGGCCTATCTGCCCGTGCGTACGATCGCATATTAAAAGTGGCCCGAACCATAGCCGACCTTGAAAATAACGATGACATACAGGCACACAATTTGTCAGAGGCGATACAATATCGAAGCCTCGACCGTGAGAATTGGGGAGAGCAGTGATGTGGCAACAAACTTATTTACCAATAGATCTGGTTTTTACTGAGAATGAATTGGATAAAGTAACATTAATATAATTGAGGGTGACTAATGAACGCTATAATATATTGCAACTAAAGCTATCTATAAATGTATTATTTTACTGTTTAATCTAAATCTCAAAGAAAGAATAAAACATCTTGTAAACTACTGTTAATTTGTTGTATGCCTTCATCGATTATCCGATTCAATATAAATTGAAAATGAAACAAATAACCCTTAAAACAATAATTATGGCTAAAAGAATTTTTACTATCTCATTATTAATCATTTTAAGTTTAACTGTATTTGGACAGAGTGATAAAGAATATAGCAAAACTCTTAAACAAATGTTTGAAGTTTCAGGCACAGTAGAATCCTACCAGACTGCTATAAAACAGATGTTTACAATATTTAAACAACAATATTCTGATGTAGAATCAGATGTGTGGAATGATTTGGAAAAAGAATTCTCTAAAACTTCACTGAATGAATTGACTGAAATGTTTGCTCCTGTTTACTCCAAATATATGACACTTGAAGATTTACAAGAGTTAATCAAATTCTATGAAACACCAGTTGGTAAGAAATTTGCCAATAGTGCACCTCAAATTATGCAAGAATCTATGCAGATTGGAAAACAATGGGGGGTGAAAATTGGACAAGATTTTGAGAAAAAGATGAAGGAAAAAGGATACTAAAATATGCCCTAATAGTAAAATATTGAGGGCTGAGGTTAAGACCAATCAATGACCATTGACTTTCTTTATCTTCAAAAACCAGGGTTTTACCGATTTTTTTCAGCAACCAACAAATATGAGAATCCGGAAGTAACTTTTCTTCCCTACCTTCGTCATAACTATACATTTCTTTATTATTTGACAAAATTTAAATCAAAAAAGCTATGATCAAACTTAAATCTTATCTGTCGGTTTTTATTGCCATTTTGGCATCAGCCCAATTCATGACAACAAGTTGTGTTGTTAATTCTCATGCAGGTAATGGCAATGTCGTTAAAGAAGATCGGGAAATTTCAGGGTTTAACTCCATATCTGCAAGTGCCGGTTTAAATGTTTACCTTACTCAATCAGATGAAGAGCAGGTTGTTGTTGAAGCTGATGAAAACCTTATGGAATACATCATAACAGATGTAAGAGGGAATCAACTTCAATGTGAAGTTGAAGGAAATATACGTCGCTCAACAAAACTCAACATTTATGTATCGTACAAGGTTTTGAACAACATCTCGATATCATCGGGTGCCGATATTGAAACTGAAAATATGCTACGTAGTAATAACCTTAGTATTAATGCAAGCAGTGGTGCTGACGCTAATTTAGAGATAGAGGCTGTATCGGTTAATTGTCAGGCAAGTAGTGGTGCCGATGTAAAACTAAAAGGACAATGCGATCATTTTAGTGCAAATTCCAGTTCGGGTGCCGATATTAAAGCTAATGGCTTGTCATGTAAATCGGCTCAGGCTGTTGCTTCAAGTGCAGGTGATATACGCCTTTCAGTTTCCGAAAGCATCAACGCCAATGCCAGTAGTGGCGGTGATGTTGTTTTCCATGGCAGCCCCAAAACAATCAACATCGATGAGTCAAGCGGTGGAGATGTAAAACAATATTAAAGGCATAGCAGAAGTGGCAATAGCAAAAAGCAGATGTACGAACATGAATTATTTTTGCTAAAGCCACTTTTTAGGTTGAGATTAAAGTTAAGGCCGAGCTCACTAATAACTGGTAAAGCCATTATAACTTAACCCGCTGAATCATCTCTTTCAACTCAGCGGCAATTGTGCGAATACCTTCTTCCATTTTGCCTTCTGATGCATTACTAAAATTCATGCGCACATTTGACCTTCCATTTGATGAAACAAAAAATGAAATGCCGGGTACAAACACCACATTTTTTTTCATTGTTCGTTTCACCAGTTCCATCGCATCAATTTCTTCAGGCAAGTCAAGCCACAAAAACATTCCACCGCCGGGCTATGTAAACTGAACACCTTCCGGCATGTATTTTTCAAGCAACTTTTGCATCTGCAAGCATTGCCGTTTATAGGCTTCCCGTATAATCTGAAGGTGCTTATCGATATCATTATTTAATAGATAGCGGTATATTACATATTGCGATAAGTTGTTTGTATGCAGGTCGGTTGACTGTAATATTTCCGGCCTGCAAAATATCCGGACCTTCTACTTTCAAGTCAACTTCATAAAATTTGGGACTGTAAGCCGACAAAGCCTGAATGCCACCCAGGTATGTCGGTTTTTCAACCAAAACACCATCTCCCGGGTTAACAAACATTTTTTTCTTAAATGTCAGTTGTTTGTATTTTATTGTTTACAAAAGAATAAAATATATTTTAAAAAATAGTATGTTTCGTGCAGTTATTATTCATTATCATACTCGAAGAAACTTTCTGGCAGAAATTTAACAGGCAACCATGAGGCAACGCCTCCAATAATTAACACAGTTATACTTATCAAAACAAGGCTCCAGAAACGGATTTCAACCGGATAATTTTCAACAGCAAACGACATCGGGAACTTTAGCCACCCAAAATAAATTTGACCAAGGCAGATTAAGATACCCAACACCAATCCAATTGTTGCACCCACTACAGAAACCAGCATCCCTTCGAAGAAAAATATTTTGCCGATTTTTTTCCGGGTTAACCCCAGGCTCAACAAAATATGAATATCTTTTTTCTTATCGAGCAGGAGCATGGCAATGGAGCTGGCTAAATTGAATGAAGCAATGATTACAATGAAAGAAAGTATCAAGTATATAAAGAACCGTTCGCTTTCAGCCACCCTGTAATATTGTTCATGTTGTTGGTAACGGTTTTGTACCACATATTCATCACCCAAAAGCTTCTGTAGTTTCTTTTGAAATTTTCGTTCGTTGACCCCCGTTACCAGTCCGAGCTCAATCGAAGTTACGGTACTGTCCATATCGAGTAAGTCGCGGGCCATTTTTATGGGAATTATAGCAAATTGGTTGTCAACTTCTTGCTGCCCAACAGCATAAATACCCGAAAGAAAAACATGTTCCTGCTTAAAAGGACTTGTAAAAGTTGACATTCCTGTGCCTTTTTTAGGCACCGAAATATGTATCGGGTTGATAAAATTAGCTGAAGCACCAAGATTGTAAGCTACTCCACGTCCGATAATAGCATAATCGAAATTGCCATCGTTAAGCACCAATTCGCCATCGTACAACACCTCTTCGAGGTTGCTCAATTCGAGGTACTCCTCTTCAACTCCTTTAATTCTGGCTATGAATTGACGACCTTCAAACCGAAGGTGGGCAATTTCTTCAGCCACTTCGCAAAAATGAACAACCGATTCGTCATTTTTTATCTTTTCAAAAACAGCTGTATTCGGATTAAATTGTTTACCCTCGGCAACCGTGATTTTGATTTGTGGATCGAAAAAACTGTAGAATGATTTTATTAATACGTCGAAGCCATTAAAAATTGAAAGCACTACTACCAAAGCGATAGTGCCCACGGTTACGCCCACCAAAGCAACTCCCGAAATGATATTTACAACATTTTTTGCCTTTTTGGTACGTAAATATCTGCGTGCTATGTAATATGAAAAATCCACCTATTTGTAGGCTGTAACAATTAATCCTGTCCCTTTTTTATGCTCCTCTTTCACATCGGCACGGTTTAAAATGGCAACCAGCCAAAAGGTTAAAATGTAATAAAACGGTATCAGTATAAAGAACAGTTTGCTAAATCCCAATAGCTGAATCGGGTATTTCATAGAAAGTTTCCATGCCAAACTACCGGGTTTTCCATACTGATAGCGTGCATACACCTTCGAAAAACCGGCTTTTCGGAGTTTTACTTTAATTTCTTCGATGTTGTACCCATCACGAACATGCTCGTCAATAAATCCCGATACTTCATCACCATCATGCTCATGGGCATCTGAACCACCCTGATCTGATGGTGTTGAAATAAGCAACATCCCATTTTCTTTCATTGAAGCATAAAAGTTTTTAAACACTTGTATATCTTCTTCGATATGCTCCATCACATCAACTGAAAGTATCAGGTCGAATTGTTCGGGTTCAACATATTTGGTAAGATCCGCTTTTTCAAATATTACCCGGTTATTCAAGTTTGATTTCAGAAAAAATTCGTTGCAGTCAGTTATTTGTTCTTGTTTTACATCTACCGCTTTAATTAAAGCACTTGGGAAAAATTGTGACATACGATACGTATATTGTCCGAAACCTGAGCCTGCATCCAAAATAACCGGAAATTCAGGAGCTTTCCATTTTTTCAACTCTTTACGGATGTGCCACGAGCGGAGTAATAACCAATCGAGTAAACGGTAAAAAACCTTACGTAAAAAAACGGTTTTATTAAAAAAGCTGCCAAGGCTTCGTTTTATAGGATCGTATTGCATAATTTTAAGGGTTTTGGTTTAAAACATCATCGATGCGGTCAATATAATCAAGACTATCATCAAGGAAAAAAGCGAGTTCCGGTACAACGCGTAATTGCTTTCCAACTTTATGCCCCAGTTCCCCACGTATTTGTCCGGCCAGTTGCCTGATCAAATTAAGCGTTTCTTCAGCACCTTCCGATGGAAAAACACTAAGATATACCTTAGCAACCGTTAAATCTTTTGAAACCCGCACAACCGTTACCGATATCATTTTACCTCTCAGCGATGTACGTGCCAGCTCCTGAAAAATTGTTGCCAGGTCTTTTTGCAATAGTCTTGATACTTTATTTTGTCTTATTGAATACATAACAACCGTTTAAGTACACAAAGTTAATTATTCAGATTGATTATTGATAAAAAAAGTGAATTAGTAAACATGTATTATCTGAAGTGAACATTACTTAGAAAAGGATTGTTAATTCATTATTTATTTTTCTTTGAAGCATAAACTATGAAGTTACTCGAATATCAATCAAAAGCTATTTTAAGCAAAGCCGGCCTGCCGGTGCCCGAAAGTATTCATGTTACATCACACAGTGAGGTATCAGATGCCCTGAAAAAGGTATCGTTTACCCGCGGGGTTGTTAAAGCTCAGGCTTTTACCGGCGGTAGAGGAAAAGCGGGCGGCATTAAACTTTTCGTTAGTCCTGAAGAAGCTGAAAATTACGCTCGTGAGATAATTGGCATGCAGCTGGTAACTCATCAAACCGGTTCGGAAGGTGTAAAGGTTTATTCGGCATTGCTGGAAAAAGCCGGTACCGGGCTAAAAGAATTTTACCTGGCTATTTTGCTCGACCGGACAAAAGTAAACCCGCTCATTATGATATCGCCTGATGGCGGCGTAGATATTGAAGAGGTGGCTGAAAAAACCCCTGATCGCATTTTGCGTCTTTATCCTGAATATGGGAAACCAGTTTCTGAAGAGCTAAAAACGAAGGCGGCAGATTTTCTTAATCTAACGGGCGAATTGAAAAAACAGTTGGGCGATATTATTCAAAAACTTTACGATGTTTATCTTCAGCGTGATGCTTCGCTTATTGAAATAAACCCGCTTGCACTTACAGATGACAATAAACTGGAATTACTCGACTGTAAATTTGATATTGACGATAATGCAATATTCAGGCAGAAAGAGTCAGGGGGCGATCCCAACGCCGAAAAGAATGAAGCGGAGATAGAGGCTTCAAAATATGGTATGAGTTATATTTCGCTCGATGGCAATATTGGCTGCATGGTTAACGGCGCCGGACTGGCAATGGCGACCATGGACTCGATAAAACATAACGGCGGTGAGCCTGCCAACTTTCTTGATGTAGGCGGGTCAGCAACCGAAGAAGCTGTAACGAAGGCCTTCGACATAATATCGGGCGATCATGCCGTAAAATGTATTCTTGTCAATATTTTTGGCGGTATTATGAAATGCGACACCATTGCCAACGGCATTGTGGCTGCTGTGAAAAAGAGTGGTTTGAAATTGCCGCTGGTCGTACGCCTCGAAGGTACAAATGTAGATATTGGCAAAAAAATAATTGAAGAATCGGGCTTAAATATTATCAGCGCTGAAAACCTCGACGATGCTGCCCGCAAAACTGTTTCTGTAACCAAATAATAACGAAAATTATGGCCATATTAGTTGATAAAAATACAAAACTCATCACTCAGGGAATTACCGGGAAAGCCGGTTTGTTTCACACCAAACGCTGTAATGAATACGGTACAAATGTAGTTGGCGGGGTAAACCCCAAAAAAGCCGGCACCAAAATCGAAGGCTTTCCGGTATTCGGCAATGTAAAAGATGCCGTTAAAGAAACCGGCGCCAACACTTCTATGATTTTTGTTCCGGCACCTTTTGCTGCCGATGCCATCATTGAAGCTGCCGATGCAGGTATCCGGCTCATAGTAGCTATTACCGAAGGCATTCCGGTACGCGACATGTTTGGTGTTCATGAATACCTAAAAAAATCAGACTCAATACTGGTAGGCCCAAATTGCCCGGGAATCACTACTGCCGATGTGGCCAAAGTGGGCATTGCCCCCGGGTTTATCCACAAAAAAGGCAAGGTTGGGATTGTTTCGCGCTCGGGAACCCTTACCTACGAAGCGGTACATCAAACCACCCTGTCCGGATTAGGACAAACAACAGCTGTTGGTATTGGTGGCGACCCCATCCATGGTCTTAATCACATTGATGTGATAAAAATGTTTAATGATGACCCGGAAACCGAAGCCATTGTATTGATTGGAGAAATTGGCGGCAACGATGAAGAAGAAGCCGCTGAGTACATTAAGTCGAATGTAAACAAACCGGTTGCTGCATTTATTGCAGGTTCGTCAGCACCAAAAGGTAAACGCATGGGGCATGCCGGCGCTATCATCAGTGGTTCAAAAGGCACTGCCGAAAGTAAAATAAAAGCCTTGCAGGATGCCGGTGTTATGGTTGCCCTTACTGCTGCCGACATTGGCCACCAAATGTGCCTCGCACTTCGCGAACGTACCGGTAAATGCCATTGTAACAGAACTGAAGATTGTAAATACTAACAAAGTCATTCGCCATTGGTTAATTTGACATTAGGAGAGGTATGCATCAAGCTCACCCTCAGCTTATGTGTCCCCCTCACGGTGAAAACCGAACAACATTCCAATTGTTAAAATGTTTTATAAAAACGATACGGTCGTGCAGCCTGTGTTGACGTCCCTGCCAAAATTCAATGCTTATGGGTTTAATCAGGTAACCACCCCAAAAATCGGGGCGCTCAATTTCTTGTCCTTCCCACTTGTTTTTTTCTTCACGCCACATTTTCTCAAGCTCCTGGCGGTTTTGTACTTCTGTGCTCTGATGTGACATGATAGCACTTATTTTACTTTCAAAAGGCCTTGAATTAAAATAAGCATCACTTGTTTCAGCATCTGTTTTATGAACCAGACCTTCAACCTTAACCTGCCGCTCCAGTTCAGGCCAGAAAAAATGCGCAGCCACTTTACTGTTCACTGCCAAATCTTTTCCTTTATGGCTCCTGTAATTTGTGAAGAAAACCAAACCATCGTTTCTCAAATACTTTAACAAAACAATCCGCATAGACGGCTGCCCGTCGGCACTGGCTGTTGCTACTGTCATTGCCGTATGTTCAGGACATCCAGCTTCATCAGCCTCCTTAATCCACTTCTCCAGCTGCTTTAAGGGCTCAGTCCCTACTGACTTTTTATTCAACCCCTGTTGTATATACTCCCTTCGTACTTCCGATAAATCCATAATCTCTTTTTAACTCAACAATATTAACATGGCAAAGTTTCTAAACTTTAACTAAACTTTCAAAAATCTGCATTATTTAGCATCTTTGTTTGAAAATCAATCATCAATGAAACAATTCGCCTTAATTGTTGCCGGGGGCAATGGCAGCCGTATGAAGTCAGACGTACCTAAACAGTTTTTATTGCTGGATAAGCTACCGGTGCTAATGCACAGCATAAACCGTTTTTATCATTTCAATCCCAAAATTGAAATACTACTGGTGCTCCCTGAAGTGCAGGTTGATACGTGGAAATCGCTTTGCAAAAATTATGAATTTGACGTAAAACATCAAATTGTGCATGGTGGTGAAAACCGGTTTCAAAGTGTGAAAAGCGGATTAAAAGCGATCAACGGCAAAGGCATTGTGTTTATTCACGACGGCGTGCGCCCGCTGGTAAGTTTCGAAACCATCAGCCGATGCCTCGAAACAACGCTCGAAAAAGGAAATGCTGTGCCAATACTACCTGTCGTTGAATCATTAAGAATGGTTGATAATGGAACAAACCGTATTGAAGACCGCGAAAAATATGTTAGCATTCAAACACCGCAAACGTTTTATGTTGAAGAAATAAAAGCGGCCTATGCCAGGGGTTACGACCCACTTTTTACCGACGACACATCGGTGCTCGAACGAACCGGCAAAACCATTAATCTGGTAGAAGGCAACCGAGAAAACATTAAAATAACCCACCCCACTGATTTGATTGTAGCTAAAGCATTGTTTCGGGGACAAAGCATAAACAAGGCTTGAGTTTTCCTATATATGAAAAACCCGTCTCAAATCAGTTACACGTTTTAGCCTGTAATAGATAAATAATAAAATTGCTGAAACTGATACAACAGAAACCAGAATTATAATACTCCACTGCAAATTGACAGTATTACTTTGGTAATAAGACAAGATGCCTTCAATAAATATGCAAAATAAACTAACAATCAGAAGAAAGTACGCGATAACATTCAGTCCTTTCTGTCGGGTTTTTCTCAACACAATAGCCATTGATGATGCTGCCAGATAAAAAGATAAAATAATTGGCACCCCCACTTCAAGTCCCCAGCCGGCATTTTCGTTGTACCAATCTAGCGCCAGCATTAATAAAGCTCCTGCAACAAACCCTCCGGAGAGGAGCAATTCCATACGCCTGTGAAAGAAAATGATCAGCGAAATATTTATAAAAACAAATAAGCCTGATGTTATGGTGTACTTAGACCATGTAATTTGCTTATTCACCAATAAATCAATAATAAACGAAACAACAATACCTGAAACAAGAATAATTGTCACCAATTCCCAAACAACTTTTCGCTTTTGTGTGTGTGTTAAATCCTTGAACCCATAAGTTTCGTTAACACTATCATGTATTTCCGAAGCTCCGCCTTTTTTTGTGTCAGTACGGGGTGTGATATTGCGTTTTTGCCCACATAAAGGGCAAAAATTCATATCTACATCCAGTTCTACTCCACATTTTTTACATGTATTCATAACCCCTATATTTTTTATAAAATCAGGCATCCTGTTTGTTGCAATAACTCGAGAGTTTAATATCAACCCCTTCGTTAACCAGATACTTTATGATTCGTCTTTCCAATTCTTTTGTTTCTGTAATGTTTCCAAAGCTCATTACCAATTTATTACCCGCACTAACAACGCCACAACTTACCTTTATGAGTTTATTGGGTGGAGGTGGCATAAACGTCAGGCAGTCTATGTGCTCGGTAATTTCACCGGGAAACGGTACATGCCCGAAGTTTGTCACAACTCCACTATACTGACTGCTTCCCAGTGAGTAATAGCTCAACCTCAAGAACAGGCTTTTTACAAAAAGTGGTATAGCCCTGATAATGAACTTTCTTTCGCTGCCTACATGGCGCGCCAGTATTTTATTGACCAACTTTGCATCGGTCTCGAGTTGCATTTGATGATATACAGTTTTCAATATTTCTTCAAAAGTGTAATGCCCCAGGCTGCGGTCGATTTCGGGCATAACAAACAGTGAAAAATTTCGCATCGTTTTCGTGGGGTAGATTTTCCGAAGGTTAACCGGAATTTCAACACACAGTTTTTGTGCTTTTGAATGCCGCCCTGTGCCGCCGGTCTCTTCAAAAATATCCTGCAAGGCTTTTAAATATACCGATGCAAGATAAACTGTTATGCTTACCCCATTTTCTTTTGCAATTTTTTTCAGTTGTTCGGATTTCATTGTTGCGCTAAGCACATCGTAACGTGGTACCGAAGCAAGCTTAAAAGGAAGATGAAAGGCTTTGGGACGCTTTACCGATGCCGGTACCTCAGGGTCGAAATAACGGTTGTAGGCATCTTCAAACTCTTCGCTATCCGGAATTTCTCCGGCTTTCATATAAGCAAAGTCCGGTGGAATATCTACGTCACGTATCTCGATATAACGCGCCAATATTGCTTTTAAGAATTCGAAGGCACCTGTGCCATCGGTCAATATGTGTGAGAACTCAACACTTATTCGATTTTCGGCAACTAATACCCTGTACATATGGCCTCGCTTCGTAAATCTGCGGCAAGGCTCTCCTTTATCCTGCACAACAGGCACTTTGAAATCATCCGATTCTAAATAATACCAGAAGAAACCTTTCCTCATTTTAACTTTGAAATACGGGAAGCGATTTTCAACATCCCGCACAGCTTGAAATAAACTTTTAATATGCACTACTGATTTTAGTACAACCGTAATACGAAACACCGATGTTACTTTCCGTGTTGTTATTGCAGGGAATATTTTGGCTGCATTATCTAGTGGATACCAGAACTTTTTTTCATTCTTACCATATTCTTTGTGGTTCATCTGTGTTTTTGTATTGAGATTTTGTAAAGGTATACATACTTTAAGGGAATGTGCAACAAGAAAAATAAAAATGGAAATAAGATTCTCACATATATTTGCTTTTATGTGAATTTTCATAAATTTGGGAGTTATCTTAAACTTAATATCTACCGGTTATGAAAAAATTAGTATTCTTATTTATTTCAATTTTTATACTTGGCAGTATCAGTGCCGAAGCACAGATTCTTAGAAATATCGCACGCAAAGCTGCGCGACAGGCTAAAGAGTCGGTCGAAGACAGGGCGTCGGAAGAGGCAGAAAAAGAAGTTGACGAACAAGTAAACAAAGCCATTGACAAAATTCTGGAAAGCGACTCAACCAAAAGTAAAAAAGAAGAAGAGGTGCAAAATGAGCCTTCATCATCCAAATCATCCGACCGTGCATCTGCCATTATGAAAGCGATGGGCGTTGAAACCACCGACATTCCTCATAAAGACATGTATAAATTCAATGCTGAAATTATTTCGGTAACCGAAGTAACAAATGAAAGCGGCAAAAAAGAACAACCGGTAGAATCGAAAATGCTGATGAATGCTGACAACTCAGATATTCTTTTTACCATGAAAAGCAACAAAGAAGATGGTGTTTCCATCATAGACAAAGAGAATGCTTGTGCATTAATCTTAGCTGAAAAGGATGGTGAAAAAACAGGCCTGGCACTTCGCGTTAACCCAGACAACCCTGAAGAATCGGTGGATGAAATTCCCGGGATGAAGATGAACCATAAAGAAACGGGCGTTGAAGATGATTGTCAACCCGTTAAAACCAGTAAAACAAAAACCATCAGTGGGTACAAGTGTAATGAGTATCGTTGTGAAAACGACGATGAAATTCAAATTGCATGGATTACCAACGAGGTAGACACTGATAAACGGTTCAACAACATGGAATGGTTTAACCAATATGTCAGCAATGAACTGGGTGGTGTAATAATGAGCTACGAAAACCACTCAAAAACCGACCAGTCGTCAACGGTAATGACCATCAAAAGCATCGACTGGGACAAAAGTAGTTCCTTTTCAACCGAAGGGTACGAGATTTCGAGTTTCTCGTATAACCCGTAAATTGAGTGGCAGTTGAAGGAGCAGTAGTAGTAGTAGTAGCAGTGGCAGTAGCAGTAGTAGTAGCAGTAGCAGTAGTAGTAGCAATCCTGCTCTTAAGTCATTCCGGCTATTTGCCATTGCCATTGCCATTGCCACTTACCACTTACCATTTGCCATTGCTATTGCTATTGCTACTTGCCATTTCCATTGCCACGTCTCAACCTCAACCTCAACCTCAACCTCAATCTCATCCTATGAAAATATTCAAATAAAAAGCTTCCGTACAACAATTCTTCACCCTGAAAATATTAAATTTGCAAATTCAAAAATATTTATCACTTCTCCACTAACCAACACCCATCCTAAAATGTTATTGTATGATGATAGAAAAGAAAATAGGAGAGAAGAAACACTTTGTGCTGAAATACATTTTGCAGGCAATGCTTTCGTTGTTGGTTATCATTGGTGCCTTCTTTCTTTTCAAAATACTATACTTCGACCACAACCCGGAATACTGGATTGATATGTTTTACGGTAACCGCTTAGCTGTCTACCTCATTTATATGGGCTCTGAAGTTTTCTTCGGACTTTTTCCTCCTGAAATATTTATGTTTTGGGCCATTAATGCCGGAGCAGGAAGTATATTTAGCTATGTGCTAAACATTGTCTTTTTTGCAGCAGTATCGATGGCAGCCGGTCATTTAACCTATTGGTTCGGTCGCTATTTAGCCCGGAAATACGGAAAAAGGATACGCAAACAAAAAAAGATTGCTGAATACTTGCCCATGGTAAGAAAATTTGGTGGCATTATAATATTAATTTCAGCAATGACCCCCCTGCCCTGGGCTACCATTTCAATGATAATGGGCGTAATTGCATACAAATACAAATATTATACACTTTTTGCTTTAGCCCGTATCTTGCGTTTTGCCATTAATGGTTTTCTTATTTTTCAAACCGGCTCATATTTTTTCTAAGCCCCAATAAAAGGAGTGCATTCTCCGCTGTAGGTAATGCTCAGCATATGCATGGCGCGCGTGCAGGCAATGTAGAACAATCCGCGGTCTGTTTCGTCGTTGTAAGTCGTTGCATTGGCATTTGGAATAAGCACTTCGTCAAATTCAAGCCCTTTGGCTAAATGCACCGTGGTAATTATCACACCGCCCGAAAATGAAACACTGTCGCTCGTTAACAAATGCACAGCAGGGTATTGTTCTGACAATTTTTTGTACAGCTTAACGGCTTGTTTTTGGGTTTTACACACCACTCCCATTGAGTTTTGTACTGATTTATCAAACGCCCCCACCGATTCGTTTATCCACTTTTGCTCGGCAGTACTTGTTTTAAACCCTTTCACCAACGGCTCTTTTCCGTGACGCTCCATCGCTTCTACCTCGTTTTTGGGTAGTATTTGGCGGGCAAAGGTTGCAATCTCGTAAGTTGACCGGTAACTTTTGTTAAGCTTAACCAATTCGGCACCCGGCATTACACGCTCTATAGCCTTTGAAGACGAGGAGCTATACGGGTTGACTGTTTGATAAGCATCGCCCAAAATGGTTTTTTTACCCGGAAAAAGTTTTGCCAGCACCGCGTATTGCACTGGAGTATAATCCTGCATTTCATCTACCAAAAGATGCTTCACCTCGTCGTAGGTCTTTGTACCTTCAAGCTTAATTTTCAAATAAACAAGCGGAAAAATATCTGCATATTCAAAAGCACTGCGTTTGGCAAACTTAAAGAGTCCGGGTTTTTCGAGCCAGTTGTAGAAATCTTTGTACAACTCACGCAGGTTAGTGACTTTAAACATTTTCCGTACTTCCTTGCGTAAATAATTACGTTCGGTTGCGTTAATTTCATAACGATTGTAGAACAACAAATCGCGTTCGATTTGGGCTACAACCTCATTAAACCTTTTAAAAAGCGGCAGCCGGTGCAACGACCTGAATTTTTCATCGATGTACGAAGCCGGTACAGGGTTGCGCCTGACCACCAAATCAACCGGCGTAAAGTATTGATTTTCGATGTGCGATAAATAATCATTCAGTTTTGTAATAAATTCATGCGACGATTTAAAACGTATTCGTTCAGCAAAATCTTCATCTTTCTTCTCAAGCAAGTCCGTTACCTGTTCAAAAAAAGTTTGAAAACGATACTTCCCTTCCAGCAATTTATCAGCCAGTTCCTCCATTCCCATTTCGGGTATGTTCTCCTCACCAAGCTCGGGCAATACATTCGAAATATAATCGGCAAAAACTTTGTTTGGTGATAAAATCAGAATATCGTTTGAAGTGATGGTATCTTTAAAGCGGTACAGCAAAAAAGCTATCCGGTGAAGTGCAATTGATGTTTTACCGGAACCGGCTACACCCTGAATAATAAGCGTTCGTGATTCTTCATTACGGATTATGGCATTTTGGTCACGCTGAATGGTAGCCACAATATGCTTCATTTTATCATCCGAAGATTTGCTGAGTTCTTTTTGCAATACATCATCATGAATATTCATTGAACTCTCAAGCATGTATTCCATTTTCCCCTTACGTATACGAAACTGACGCTTCAGTAACATTTCGCCATCAATCATACCGGAAGGCGACTCGTAACGTACCGGCCCGTTTTCGTAATCATAAAACATTGAAGAAATAGGTGCCCGCCAATCGTGTACCAGGTTGTTTTTTTCCTTCTCATCGTAGTAGGCATGAACTCCAACATAAATTGGAACCGGCTCGTTCTCCGGTGTCTCACGGAAATCGAAGCGTCCGAAATAAGGCGAGAGCATCAATTTTTGTATGCGCTTTTTACGCTCAAGTGCAGCCTCTCCGGTTAATGCAGCCGAATGTACCGACTGGTGCACAGCAACTTTCTCGGCATGATCCATATCCGATTTATTCTCGTACAGATATCGCTTTTGCTCTACCAAATCGTTCGATTGCTTCTTAACATTCTCATCAATCTGGTTAAGAGCGGCAGAGAGTTTATTCTTAATTTCATCGAGATAATTGCATTCGTCGGTTTCGCTTTTGTTGAACATCGATATTCTGTTTGATTTAAAAGATGAACCGGCAAAAATAAAACTCCTGTTTTTAAGTAAGCTGCATTCTGTTACTCTAATCTTGCGGCCCTTTAACAATTCCACGCTCAGAATTTCTGATAAACAGGATAATTTCATCACGTTCGGCACTCATTTCCAATTCTTCTTCAATTGATTTGATTGCTTGTGAATTGTTTAGCCCTTTTTGATAAAAATACCGGTATACATTCTGAATTTCGTTCACCTTGTCAATATCGTAACCTCTGCGACGAAGGCCAACTGAATTTACACCGACATATGAAAGCGGATCGTTAGCGACCAGCACATAAGGCGGAATGTCTTTCCGAACCAGACTACCACCTGCAATAAATGAATGCTTTCCGATACGGCAAAACTGATGGATAGCCGAATAGGGGCTTATAATTGCAAAATCATCAACTTCAACCTCGCCCGCCAGGCCGGCATGGCTCCCAAGAATCACGTTATTGTTGAGCTTGCAGTCGTGAGCTACATGGCCATAAGATTGTAAAAGGCAGTTATTGCCCACAATGGTTTTTTCCTTTGCGGCTGTTCCTTTATTCACGGTTACGTACTCCCTGATGGTAGTATTGTCACCTATTTCGACATACGTTTTCTCCCCTTTATATTTTAAATCTTGTGGCATTCCACCTAATACAGCACCAGGAAATATTTTGCAATCTTTTCCGATTCGTGTTCCGTTCATAATAACAGCATTGGGGCCAATCCAAGTGTTATCTCCTATAATCACATCCTCTTCGATGGTAACAAACGAATCAATCACAACATTTTTGCCTATCGTTGCATTAGGATGTATATTTGCTATTATATCCATTTCTATATATTTTAATCTCAACTATTTTTTTCTTCAACAATCTGGGCCATAAACTCACCTTCAGAAGCCAACTGGTTGCCCACGAACACGTATCCTTTCATAGAGGCAATGCCCCTGCGAATTGGCGAAACCAACTCTACTTTAATAATCATGGTATCACCCGGTACAATTTTTCTCCTGAATTTAATTGCATCAATTTTCATGAAGTAGGTTGAATACTTCTTATCCGGATCCATCTGGTTCAAAACATACAGACCACCTACCTGTGCCATGGCTTCAACCTGCATCACTCCCGGGAAAACAGGTTCTGATGGAAAGTGACCCGTGAAAATAGGTTCATTGGATGTAATGTTTTTCACCCCGATAATATGTTTGCCCCTAATTTCAACAACCTTGTCAACCATCAGGAACGGGTAACGGTGCGGCAACAATTCCCTTATTTTTAAAATGTCCATTACCGGTTCTTGATCACAATCATAAACTGGTGGTGCGGTTTTTGAAAATTGCTTATGCATTTCTTTTTGCAACAAACGCGCAAACTGAACATTTGCCGAATGCCCCGGGCGGGTTGCAATAATTTTACCTTTTATAGGTCGCCCAACCAACGAAAGGTCGCCAACAATATCGAGCAATTTATGCCTCGCCGGTTCATTATCATAGTGAAGCTTAAGGTTATTTAGGATTCCTTTATTGCCATTCAATTTTATATGCTCGTGATGAAATAAATCGGCAATGCGATCAAGCTCCTGTTGGTTTACATCGCGATCCATAATCACGATCGCATTATCCAAATCGCCACCTTTTACAAGGTTATTGTTCAACAAAAACTCCAACTCATGTAAAAAAACAAAGGTACGGCAAGGGGCTATTTCATTTTTAAAATCATCTAAAGAATCGAGTTTTGCATATTGGTTGTGCAACACCGGCGAGTTAAACGATATCATTACATCGATGCTATATTCATCGTCGGGCAATGCAACCAACTCAGCACCACTTTCTTCGTCTTTGATAACAACTTTTTCACGTATTTCAAAATATTCCCTTTCGGCATCGAGTTCTTTAACATTCGACTCACCAATTCCTTCAAAAATCAATTTCGAACTTCCGTCAAGTATGGGTGTTTCAGGGGCATTAATTTCAATGCGCGCATTATCGATACGAAGGGCAGCAAGAGCTGCCATTGTATGCTCAATGGTTGAAACCCGGGCACCTTCTTTTTCAATTACCGTTCCACGTGATGTGTCGACAACATTTTTTACATCGGCTTCTATTTCGGGCTGTTCATCAAGATCAACACGAATAAATACGATCCCGGTATTTTCGGGAGCCGGTTTTATGGTCATCTCTACCGGCAATCCGGTATGCAATCCCTTTCCGCTTAGGGTAACTTCATTCAGTATGGTTTTTTGTTTATCCAGCATAATTACTGTTTTTTTTTATTACGCTACAACCACATTAAAAAAATGGTGATCATGCGCGTTTTTTATTATTTTTTTTCCAGGTTTCTTTTCAATGTGTAAAAATCGTGGTACAAATCTGGCAAATTTTTAAACACCGCATACACTCGCCTGAACCTTCTTACATCCATTGCCCACTCACCCATCATGGTTTGACCGTCTTTGATGTTGTTCTTAACACCGGTTTTAGCGCCCAACTGTACGTTGTTACCTACCTCGATATGACCGGCTACTCCAACCTGACCACCAAAAACACAATTTTTACCAATTGTAGATGATCCGGCAATTCCCGTAAGAGAAGCCATCACTGTATTCTCCTTGATCTCGACATTATGAGCTATCTGCACAAGGTTGTCGAGCTTAACACCATGACGAATAATGGTTGATCCCATGGTTGCGCAATCGACAGTGGTATTAGCACCAATTTCAACATTATCTTCAAGAATTACGTTGCCAATTTGATGCAGTTTGTGATACGATCCATCCTCTTGGGGCGCAAAACCGAATCCGTCGGAACCAATTACAGCTCCGGCATGGATAATACAATTTTTACCGATTTTTGTTTCGGGATATATTTTAGCTCCCGAATAAATTATGGTATTATCTTCAATTACAGTACCTCGACCAATCCAGGCCTGCGGGTAAATCTGCACATTTTTGCCTATTTTTACATCTTCGTCTATGTAAGCAAATGCACCAATATAAGCATCTTCACCATAGGTTGCTTTCGATGAAACGTATGACGGCACTTCAATCCCTTTCTTCCGTGGAAGCGATTGTACGTACAAATCCATCAACCTTGCCAGTGAATCGTAGGCATTTTGTACTTTTATCATGGTTGCCTTCACAGGCTTGTCGGGCTTGAAAGTACGATTAACCAAAACGACATCAGCCTTTGTTTCGTATATAAAAGACTCATATTTAGGGTTGGCCAAAAAGGTTAAGGTTCCCGGTTCCCCTTCTTCTATCTTCGATACATTGTTTATTATAACATTCTGATCGCCTTCAACTTCTCCTCCCAGAAAAGCGGCAATCTCACGTGCAGTGAATTCCATATATTTTAAATAAATTTAATCTGCGAAATAAATAAAAATTTTAATTCTATTCTAATTCCTTTGGATAACAGACATAATGCTTTGTGACTTTTCGTGTTAAGGCTTTCAGGTCGATGTCCGATGCCTCCTCTAAATTTTTGGCCTTTCCATTCTTCGTTAAAACCATAATATCATCCGAATTTGTTTCGTAAACACTATTCGATATTTCCCCTGTAAAAACAAGATAATCAGCCTCATCATCACTCAATTCCATTTGTGTTAACAACTTATTGGTTAGTTTTTCGATTTTACTTTTCGGAATGGGCTTGTCACTTATTTTTATGCGTAATAACTTTCTGTTAACAATAGCTTTCGACAAATAAGATAAAATAAAATCCGGTTCATTACACCAAACTTTTATTGAGCTGATTAAATCGCTATCGTCAAGTTTTACAAAATTATCAATCATCTCCTTCCTTAAAGCTTCATTTTCAAAACATTCAGGATCGAGATCATTTTTCAAAAACCACTTTAGCTGAGGAGGGGCAAAAAGTTTAACTCCATTATTTGTAAGTTGTTTTGCTCGTTTCAGCACATTAATTAATATATGCTCGGCAGTAATTACTGTTTTGTGCAAATAAACCTGCCAGTACATAAGCCGCCGTGCAATTAAAAATTTTTCAACAGAATAAATGCCTTTTTTCTCTACCACCAGATGGCCTTTGTGCACATTCAGCATTTTAATAATCCGGTCGGAACCAATGGTACCCTCAACCACCCCGCTAAAAAAACTATCCCGCCTCAGGTAGTCCATTCGGTCCATGTCGAGCTGACTTGAAACCAACTGATGAAGATATTTTTTGGGATAATTGTTTGTGAAAATCAGGATAGCGGTTTGCAACTTATTATTGAATTGAAGATTTAATTGTTGCATCATCAATAACGACAACTGTTCATGAGTAACCCCCTTTACGATAGTGTGCTCAAGCGCATGTGAAAACGGCCCGTGCCCTATGTCATGCAATAAAATGGCAATCATGGCAGCTTCAGCCTCCTCATTGCTTATCTCCACATTCTTCGAACGCAATACCTCAATGGCAGAATACATCAAATGCAACGCCCCCAGTGCATGTTCAAACCTTGTGTGATTTGCCCCGGGGTAAACAAGAGACGATAATCCAAGCTGTTTAATACGCCTTAACCGCTGAATGTAAGGATGTTCAATGAGATCGAACAAGATATCAGAATGAAGGCTGATAAAGCCGAATACCGGATCATTTAATATTTTTCGTTTATTAGTCTGCAAATTAGATTATTATTCTTTTAAAATATCTGTAATTTATAATTCTGTTAAATATCTCCACAAAAATAGATAAGTTTTACTATTTATTAACGACAATTGAACAACAAATGCCAATAAATGAACCATGTATTATCAAATTGAGCAAACCAAGTGATATTTAACTCCCTGATTTTGTTGTAATCATTATTATTTGTATTTTTGGCCTGATTCTGTAAGTAACATTATAGGGGACTGTTGGTCCCCTATTTTATTAGCCTTGCAACATGATAAAGAAAGAAAAGATTGAGAAATATGCCATGGAAGCATTAGCAGATGAATATTTCATCGTAAGCATCCAGGTAAAGAAAGGAAACATCATTGATGTAATCATTGATGGCGACAATGGCGTCAGCATTCAAAAATGCATCGATGTAAGCCGTTCTGTTGAAAAAGAACTCGATCGCGACATTGAAGATTTTGAACTCAATGTTTCATCTGCCGGTCTAGGCAAACCATTTACGGTTCCCCGGCAATATAAAAAGAACATTGGTAAAGAGGTTGAAGTGACCCCTGCCAATGACAAACAAGTTTCCGGAGTTATCAAAAGTGTTGATAACGAAGGTTTTGATCTTGAGGTTAAAACGATTGAAAAAGAAAAGAAGAAAAAATTTGAAGTAATAAAAACACTTCGTTTTAACTTCGCTGACAGCCCCAAGGTGAAAAATATTATTTCGTTTAAATAAAAAAAAGAATAAAAATGGACAACCTTAGCCTTATTGATACATTTTCCGAATTTAAGGAACTAAAGAATATTGACCGGGCAACAATGATGAGCGTTCTCGAAGATGTTTTTCGCAGCACATTGCAGAAACAATACGAGAGTGATGAAAATTTTGATATCATTATCAATATCGATAAAGGCGACTTCGAGATCTGGCATTATCGTGAGGTGGTTGCCGATGAGGATTTTACCGATCCGAACAAAGAGGTTCCACTTTCGGAGGCCAAAAAAATTGACGAGGACTATGAAGTTGGAGAAGAGGTTAGCGATGAGGTTAAGCTTGTTGATTTTGGGCGCAGAGCGATATTGAACCTTCGTCAGAATCTTGCCAGTCGAATTCTAGAACTTGAAAAAGACAGCATTTACAATAAATACAAAGATAAAATAGGCGATATCGTAACCGGTGAAGTTTACCAGATATGGAAAAAAGAAATGCTTGTTCTCGACGATGAAGGCAACGAACTTATTCTGCCCAAAACAGAACAGATTCCTTCTGACTTCTTCAGGAAAGGCGATAACGTGAGAGCCGTTGTTTATAAGGTAGAACTAAAAAACAACAACCCACTCATTATTTTATCGCGTACGCAGCCGGCATTTCTCGAACGCCTGTTTGAGCTTGAAGTACCTGAAATTTTTGACGGCCTTATCACCATCAAAAAGATTGTACGCCAGCCGGGCCAACGAGCAAAAATTGCTGTTGAGTCGTACGATGATAGAATCGACCCGGTTGGGGCATGTGTAGGTATGAAAGGATCGCGCATACACGGAATTGTACGGGAGTTGCGCAACGAGAACATTGATGTAATTAATTATACAACAAATCTCAACCTTTATATACAACGTGCGCTCAATCCGGCTAAGGTTTCAAGCATAAAAATAAAAGAAGAAAATAAAAGGGCTGAAGTTTACCTCAAACCAGATGAAGTATCATTGGCAATTGGTAAAGGCGGGCTTAACATCAAACTGGCCGGACAGCTTACCGGATACGAAATTGATGTTTTCAGGGAAACAGAAGTAGACGATGAGGATGTGAACCTCGACGAGTTTTCAGATGAAATTGAGGGTTGGATTATCGACACATTGAAAGGAATTGGTTGTGATACGGCAAAAAATACGTTAAGCTTGTCACGTGAAGACCTTATTAAGCGGTCAGACCTTGAAGAAGAAACAGTTGATAATGTAATTAGTGTTTTAAAATCTGAATTTGAGTAACAAAAGCAGGTTTTAATTTATAAAGAATATAATTCGAAAGGTTAATATATGACATCAGGCAAAGGAACAAAACGACTAGGTAAAGTTGCAAGGGAGTTCAACGTAGGAATAGCTACCATGGTTGAATTCCTCAACAAAAAGGGGCATCAAGTCGAACCGAATCCAAATGCAAAAATCGATGAGGAGAAATATACGCTCCTGCAAAAGGAATACACCAGCGATATCGATTTGAAAAAGGAATCGGAAAAATTAAACATCAGAACGCACCGTCATCAGAAAAACGAGTCGGTTACGTTAGATGATGTATCCGAAAGTGAAAATCAAGAAGATGATGATGATGTTTCGGACGAGGATAAAGATGATGACAATATGGTAATCATTAAAGATCTTAGTGCCAAAAAATCAAATACTGCACCCAAAGGACCTGCTCCTAAAAAAGTAGAAGAAATCAAAACGGAAGCACCGAAACAAAGCGTAAAAATATTAGGCAAAATTGATATCGACGACAAAAAAGCTCCTTCAAAAAAGTCGAACGATAAAGAAGCACCTAAAAATGAACCTAAAAAAGAATCACCTTCGCCTGAAAATAAAATTCATAAGCCTGAGAAGCCTGAAATAAAAAAGGAAGAAACAGCACCTAAAGCTGAAAAACCGGTTTCAAAACCTGAAAAAGAAAAGCAAACGATAAAAGAAGAGAAAACAAACAAAGGCAAAGAAGCTCCTAAAAAAGAAGAGAAAAAGCCTGAACATCCGCCTAAAAAGGACGAAAAAAAATCTGAAAAACCGAAATATAATAAGCAAGCTGAAGAAAGCGGGCAAAAAGGGAAAAAGCAGCAAGATCCGGATGAAATTAAAACAAAAATACCAAAATCAGAACGCGAAGTTAAAGTTGTTGGGAAAATTGACCTGAGTAATATTAATCAGCTTACCAGACCACCCAAGAAGACTAAAAAGCAACGCGAAGAGGAAAGGAAAGCCCGTCAGAATCAAAATAATAAGTCGTCTGATCAGAATCAGAAAGGCGATAAAAAAGACGCAACCGGCGATGCGAAAATTTCGGAGCAAAAGCGCCGTAAGCGTAAAAGAATTAAAAAAGAACGTGTTGATGTTTCAAAAGGAGGCGAACCTAACAAGAGCGGAAATGCCCCTAAAGGAAAAAGCAACAATCGTAGCAACAATATCAATAAACGAAAACGTCCGGTTCATAAAGAAATATCGGAACAGGATGTTCAAAAGCAGGTTAAGGATACACTTGCCAGATTAACCAATAAATCAAAATCGAAAGGTGCCAAATACCGTCGCGACAAACGTGCTGCAGCGAGTGAGAAAATAGCATCGGAACAGGAAAAAGCCGAACAACAACAAAAAACATTACAGGTCACCGAATTTGTTTCGGTAAACGAACTGGCAAACATGATGGAAGCTGATGTTACCAAGGTAATTGCAACTTGTATGACACTCGGTATGTTTGTTTCGATAAACCAACGCCTCGATGCTGAAACATTATCACTTGTTGCCGAGGAATTTGGTTTCAAGGTAGAATTTATCAGTGCTGAAGTAATGGACGCAATCGAAGAAGAAGAGGATTCAGAAGAAGATCTCAAAGCACGCCCTCCGATTGTTACCGTTATGGGACACGTTGACCACGGTAAAACTTCGTTGCTCGACCACATCCGCAAAACAAATGTTATTGCCGGTGAGGCTGGTGGAATTACACAGCATATTGGTGCATACAATGTTGAAATGCCCGATGGGCGTCAGATAACATTCCTCGATACTCCGGGTCACGAGGCGTTTACCGCCATGCGAGCCCGTGGTGCACAGGTTACCGACATTGCCATTATTATAGTGGCTGCCGACGATAGCGTAATGCCTCAAACCGTTGAGGCAATCAACCACGCTACAGCAGCTGGTGTGCCTATTGTATTTGCTATCAATAAAATTGATAAGCCTGGTGCTAACCCCGAAACAATTAAAGAAAAACTGGCCAATATGAACTATATGGTCGAAGAATGGGGTGGTAAATATCAATCGCACGATATCTCAGCTAAAAATGGTATCGGTATTGAAGAGCTCATGGAAAAAGTATTGCTCGAAGCCGAACTTCTCGAGCTTAACGCCAATCCGAATAAAAGAGCAACAGGTTCCATTATCGAATCAACACTCGACCGCGGACGTGGATACGTGGCTACCATACTGGTTGAAAACGGCACACTAAACGAAGGCGACATTCTTCTTGCCGGGAAGTATATGGGACACGTAAAAGCCATGTTTAACGAGCGGAACCAACGCATTAAAACAGCCGGCCCTGCCGAGCCTGCATTGATTCTGGGACTAAATGGCGCACCACAGGCCGGCGACAAGTTTAACGTAATGGACAGCGAGCGTGAAGCACGTCAAATTGCCAACAAACGTGAACAGTTGCAACGCGAACAGGGTATGCGTACCCAAAAACACATTACGCTCGACGAAATCGGACGACGTATTGCAATTGGAAACTTCCAGGAACTTAACGTGATTATCAAAGGTGACGTAGATGGATCAATTGAAGCGCTTGCCGACTCACTGATTAAGCTTTCAACCGAAGAAATTCAGGTGAACGTGAAACACAAAGCCGTGGGTCAGATTTCAGAATCAGACGTGATGCTGGCTTCAGCTTCCGATGGTATTATTATCGGTTTCCAGGTACGCCCTTCACTGGCCGCACGAAAACTGGCCGAACAAGAGCAAATCGACATCAGGCTTTACTCAATTATTTACGATGCCATAGAGGAACTCAGAGCAGCTATGGAGGGTATGTTATCGCCCGATATTAAAGAAGAGATTACAGGTACTGC
>JAQIDF010000124.1 GCA_027858145.1 Prolixibacteraceae bacterium
TGAAATTCTTTTATTTTTTCAAGTTTCTGATCAGGCAGGATATCCGCAAAATAGCCGTCCAGCCCAAGTTCATCGCTTACACTTTTGGCCACTTTTTCATTATCGCCTGTAATCATATATAATTTCAACCCGTTCTTTTTCAGCATTTTTACTGCTTCAGCAGATTCCTCCCTAATTTCATCAGCCATTGCAATGAAGCCTGCAAGTTTATCGTCAACCATCACAAACACAATCGTTTCAGCTTCATTCTTGTAGGCTTTATCCGGAATCTCTATTTTTTGATCTTTTATAAAACCCGGACTTACCACTTTTACTTTTTTGCTGTCAACATCGGCTTCGATCCCTTTTCCGGTAATCGCATTAAAATTTTCTGCCTTGGGAATATCTATTTTTTCATCCTTGATTTTTTGCATGATCCCCATCGCCAGTGGATGTTCGGATTTTTCTTCAAGAGCCCCGGCTAAACGTAGTATCTGATTATCGTCAAAAGTCTCATTTAATGAACCATAACGGGTTACACCGAAATTGCCTTTGGTAAGGGTTCCGGTTTTATCAAATACCATTACACTTATTTTCCGTGAATTTTCGAATGCGGTACGATTCCGGATGAGCAAACCGTGTTTTGCCGCCAATGAAGTTGAAATTGCAACGACCAAAGGTACTGCCAGTCCCAGAGCATGCGGGCAGGTGATTACCATTACTGTGGCCATACGCTCCAGTGCGAATACAAATGGTTTTCCGACAATTAGCCAGGTAGCGAGCGTGCCAAATCCAATGGTGAGGGCAATGATAGTGAGCCAGAAGGCAATACGGTCGGCCAGATTTTGTGTTTTTGATTTTTTGTCCTGTGCATCGCGCACCATGTTGATCACCTTGCTCAAATAGGCATCCTTGCCAACCTGTTGTACACTCACCTTTAATGAGCCATTACCATTAATAGTGCCCCCGATTACCTTATCATCTTTCAATTTTTTAACCGGCTGAGATTCACCGGTGACCATTGATTGGTTGACATTGCTTTCCCCGTCTGCGATAATGCCGTCCACCGGTATTTTTTCTCCCGGACGAACCAATACCACGTCATCTTTTTTGAGTTGATCAACTTTTATATCTTTTGTCTCACCATTTTTTACGAGATGAGCCTCGGTTGGCATCATTTCAACCAGTTTCTGCAGAGAGCGTGAAGCCCCCATCACCGATTTCATTTCGATCCAATGTCCCAATAACATAATATCGATCAGCGTAGCAAGTTCCCAGAAAAATGTACTTCCCTGTACCCCAAATGTGGTAGCTGAACTATAGCCCCAAGCCACGGTAATAGCTACGGCGATCAGGGTCATCATACCGGGTTGTTTTTTCTTAAACTCATTCACTAATCCGCTTAAAAAGGGCCAGCCACCATAGAAGAAAACAATGGTTGACAGGGCAAAGAGGATGTAATTATCAGCCCCCTGCAAAATAGAAAATTTATAGCCCAGTAATCCCTGGATCATGGGGGACAGCACTAAAATGGGAACAGTGAAAGCAAGGGAGACCCAGAAACGCTTTCTGAAATCCTTGATCATCATAGCATGATGACCGCTGTGATCATGCGAACTGTGTTTATGTCCGTTATGCTTATTATGTTTATGCTTTGGCTCTTCATGATGATCATGATGCCCCTGCCCTGCATGGTGTTCGTGTTGTTGACCATTATGTTGTTGATCCATAGTTCTTAATTATGTTTACTATTTTATGTTAAATCCCTCTTGCGTTCTTCGAATTCCTGTTTGTCTATTTCTCCCCTGGCATAGCGCTCTTTTAAAATATCGAGCGCCGATTTGCCAATACCTTGATTGGTACTGTTTTGGTTCAACCCTTTAACCACCATCCAAACGACAGCCACGACAATGACAATGCCGATGATCCACCACCAGCCCATTCCCCAGCCGTGTCCGCCAAATCCTCCCATCATAATATTCTCCTTTTTTTAAATGTTTAAAAAAATTGCTTTCCCATCCGTATATTCCTGAAACGGGCTGTTTTTTATAACTATTGATTCATGGGATTTCGTTCATGCATCCTGTTGTTCCATTCTCTGGCAAAAGAAGTATCCCTGTCCATCATGTTCATCATGTTGTTCATCATGTGGTTATCTATTTCAGTATTGTGTTGGCGCATGTAATCCAGATTACCTTGATTAAACATGTGGTTCATAAACTGGTCATTCTCCATCATCCAGTTCATGGAATTGGGTTGGGTCATCATTTCATTCATAAAATCATTCATCAGTTCCTGATTGTTCAGGATTTGATTGAATGCTTCTTCTTTTTGTTGTTCGTTGGCTGACAGGTCAATCTTCGCATTGTTCATATCCGAGCAACTTGAAACTAATATTCCAATCAGTAACACCAGGCTAAAAGTCCTAAAATTCATCTTTTTATTTGTTTTCATACGTTTAAAATTTTAAAAGATTATGTAGCTAATTTACATCAGGTATACCGGAAGATGTTACATGATTCTTTAAATGATTTACATCATTCACACTTCTTATATTACTTCATAATTCCGCATCATGTTCAGCAAAAGAATTGATCATATCATGATCAAATACCAATGCTTTTTATTGCTCTCTTAATCTGAGAATACGGTAAGGAATATTGGAAAATAAAATCATCTGAGCTATCTCAGTGTACTTTTATGATCTTATCTTTAAACGTTTTATACAAAAGGAATGGTAAAAAAGAAAGTTGAACCCTGTCCTACTTTGCTCTCTAACCAGATTTTACCTCCAAGCATATCAATATAAGCTTTTGAAATTGCCAATCCTAAACCCGCTCCTTCGTAATTTCGGGTTGTGGTTTCGCTGCCTTGCCTGAACCGTTCAAAAATGAATTCTTTTTGTTCTTGTGGAATACCTGAACCTGTGTCTTTTACAAAAAATTCAAAGAATTTATCCTTTTTCTCATACCCCATTTCAATAGAACCTGTTTTGGTAAATTTTAATGCATTTTTAACGAGATTAGTAAGCACAGCATAAACTTTTTCCTTGTCTGTTTTTGCAAATACCTCTCTTGCAGGCAGCATATT
>JAQIDF010000136.1 GCA_027858145.1 Prolixibacteraceae bacterium
TCGGAATATGGCTTTTTCAGGCCGCATCATTCATTTTTGGTAAACTTAAACCATGTAACTAAACTTGATAAAACCGATGGTGGTTTTTTAATTCTTAAAGATGGCGTTGAAGTTCCGGTGTCACTCCGCAGGAAAAAACGGCTTATGCAAGTACTCGAAAATTTATAAAGTAGAGGTGCTTCAATATTTTTGTAAGAGGTTGGATGTTTTGAATGTTACTTTTTTTTACTATTCCAGTAAGTGAGATCTTCATATAAGATAACTTTATTTATTGATATTCCGCCATAAAAACCGTGACACCTGGGATCAAATTAAGATTAGGGTGGATGAATTTATTTTTATAACTTATCAACTACAAAAACAATTAAAGCCACGAATGCCCGAATAGTAATGTCTAATATTATGAAATGTGTTTCAGGATGAAAACTTTCATTGATCGAAAACTTTGGAGAGCTCAAACTTAACTACAAACGAATGATAAAATAAACACGAAATAAATTCCGATTGCAATTCGAAATAATATTCGAGAATTCGTGGCAATTTTTTCGATGAATACAGCTTAATTTTGACTAGTCCGCGATAGCTATCGGGATTTTCCTGAGTTTTTTGTATCATGTTAAGTGAGTTTTCATATCGCACCGTTAACCCCCATACCAAACAATGCAAAATCATATTTAACGGGATCTTCAGCATCCAATTCACGCAACGTAGCCGTCAGATCCTCTACCGCCTGCCAATCATTCTGCTTTCGGTTTAACAAACCCAGCTTGCGCGATACCGTTCCGGTATGCACGTCAAGTGGCATCATTAAAGCCGATGTCGGAATTTCGTTCCACAAACCAAAATCAACTCCGCGGTTATCATTTCGAACCATCCATCGCAGAAACATACAAAGGCGCTTCCCGCTTGACTTTTTTGCCAGATTTGCCACATGTTTTTCCGTGCGTTTTTCATGAGGAATTTCGAAGAAGACAGACCTGAAATATTGTAAGGCATTACACAGGCTTTGGCCTTCATTATAACCTTTTGTAAAAACGGTTTCCAGCCCGTTATGGTATTTGTAGATATTTTTCAGCGATTTCAGAAAGAAAATGGCGTCAGTGCCATTAAATGTACGATGTACAAAATGCCTGAAAGCATAAAAATCCCGGTCTGAGGCATTCATGATAAACTCATGCGGATAATACCCCATTTCTTTTATCAGGGTATTGGCATTCTTTATAATAGATTTACGGTTACCCCAGGCAATTGTTGCCGAGAGAAATCCGGCAATCTCAATATCTTCCTTTTTATCAAACTGATGAGGTATTGAAACCGGATCATCAAGAATAAAACCCGGCACATTGTAGCGGTAGTAGTAGGTATCGAGCAGTTCTTTCAGATCGTTATTGTTCATTTCAGGATCATTCCGTCTTTGATTTCGAATATTACATCGCTCATCTGTGCAAAATCACGGTCGTGTGTCACAATTACCAAGGTAACACCGTATTCATCGCGCAAAGAGAAAAACAAGTCGTGCAATTCACTCTGATTTTTGCTGTCGAGGTTTCCTGTAGGTTCATCGGCAAAAATAACTGATGGATTATTGATCAAAGCACGAGCGACAGCCACCCGCTGCTTTTCACCACCCGAAAGTTCATTGGGCTTATGGTCGAGACGATCGTTAAGTCCCAAAAAAACTAAAAGCTCATTAGCCCTCGCTTCTACTTCAGCTTTTGGTTTTTGTCCGATAAAACCGGGGATGCACACATTTTCAAATGCAGTAAATTCGGGCAATAAATGATGAAACTGAAACACAAAACCAATGTGTTGATTACGGAAAGCTGCCAATTCTTTTTCACCCATTTCCAGTGGGTTTTTACCGTCGAGAATAAGGCTGCCGTTATCAGGGCGGCTAAGTGTTCCCAGTATTTGTAACAGCGTTGTTTTACCTGCACCACTGGTACCAACAATCGAAATAATTTTTCCTTTTTCGATATTTAAATCAACACCCTTCAATACTTGCAGGGTGTCAAACGATTTGGTTATATTCTTAGTTTGAATCAATTTTTTTTTATTTAAATATTAATAAGATATAGCCCACATACAAAGCAAAGAGCACACCACCTTCAACACGTGAAATAAGGCTTTCACTAACACTCTTGTAACGGCTAACAATACCATTTCCCTTGTTCTCTTTCGAAAACATTTGCTTCCAGGGCACAATAAAAAGAAAAAGGAAACCATAGAATATCATCATGAAATTCAGGTCAATTCTAAATTCAGAAAAATTAAAGTCAATAATATGAATACCTGATGTAATACCAATTACAGCAAAGACATTAAATATATTAGAACCAACCAAATTACCAACCGAAATGTCGGTTTCTTTCTTAATTGCTGCTATAACAGAAGCTGTAAGTTCGGGCACACTCGTTCCAAAGGCTACAATGGTTATTGAGATAATACGCTCGCTTATACCAAGTGAAGAAGCCAACGACGATGCACCATTCACTAAAAACCTTGATCCCAATGCCAATCCGGCAGACGCAATTATCACCATTATAAAATAAGCCCATACAGGGTGTTTATTGGCCGGCTTGGGTATAACCACATTAACAGGAAAAACCTTTGAGCTTTTAACAGAACTAATGATAAAAAGAATAAGGGCTGCAAACATTAGTATCCCTTCAACATGACTAATCTGGTTATTCAGCATCGACACATACAGCACGATTCCGGATATAAACATTATAGGCCAGCTTCTTTTTATGGTTTGCTGAGCTACCGGCATCGGCAAAATAAGTACTGTAAGGCCCAACACGAGGGCAATATTGGCAATGTTTGAGCCAATAACATTACCCACAGCTATTTCGGGATGTCCTGTTATTGCGGCTTCAAGACTTACAATTAGCTCAGGGGCAGATGTTCCGAAAGCAACTACCGTTAAACCGATAACCAACGATGATATTTTAAAGTGGTTGGCAATTGCTGTAGCACCTTTCACCAGGTAATCACCACTATAAACCAGTAAAACAATTCCCAATACCAAATATCCGATACTTAACAAGCTGCTATCCATTAATCATCCGTTTTGGTTGATTCCTCAATATCCTTTTTAATTTTCCCCGATTCCTTTTTCACTGTATCACTTACCTCATTGATATTCTTTTTTATATCCGATGTTGAATCATTAAATTCGCGCTTAATATCTTCACTAGCTTTCCTAAATTCATTAACACCTTTACCAAGTGTTCGTGCAATATCGGGAATCGCCTTCGCACCAAACAAAAGTAGAACCAAAGCCACAACAAGCAATATCTCCTGACCACTTATAAATAATGTATACATACACTCTTCGTTTATATCACAAATTTAGATTAATAAGTGGAATTTTAATTAATTGAGTAAAAAAAAGCCATTGCTCGATTAAGAACAACGGCTGATTTATTAAGTTTCAAATGCTAATTAGTCTAACGAGTAGCGCTTAAATTCAGTAACCGTAAGGTCTTTATCAGCGCTTTGTAAATATTGAAGAATTGTTTGCTTGTTATCTTTAACAAACGCCTGATTCAACAAAGTATTCTCTTTAAAAAACTTATTCAAAGCACCTTGTGCAATTTTATCAAGCATATTTTCAGGTTTGCCTTCCTGACGGTATTTTTCCTTGGCAATATCAAGCTCTTGCTGAACAACCGTTTCCGAAACGCCGTCTTTGTCAACAGCAATCGGGTTCATAGCAGCAATTTGCATGGCTACATCTTTAGCCATTTGCTCATCAACACCAGGCTTATTGAAACCAACAATCGTAGCCAGTTTATTACCCGGATGAATATAAGCAACAACACTTTCGGCATCTACAATGTCGAAATACCCCAATTCGAGTTTTTCACCAATGATACCGGTTTGCTCAATAACGTGCTCATCAACGATACGTCCGTCATCCATTTTCAGGGCTTTCACTTCATCAAGTGTTTTTACATCACTTGCCAGTGCAGTATCAAGCATTTTTGCGGTTAAGTCAATAAACCCTTCATTTTTAGCAACAAAATCAGTTTCGCAGTTAAAAACTAAAATACCAGCTTTATTACCATTTACTTTAGCAAGAGCAACACCTTCTGAAGCTTCACGATCGGCACGCTTATTGGCAATTGCTTTACCTTTTTCACGGATGATTTGAACAGCAGCGTCAAAATCACCATCGGTTTCGGTAAGGGCTTTTTTACAATCCATCATACCGGCACCTGTTGCTTTACGCAACTTCATTACATCTGATGCAGAAATAGACATTATTTCGATTTTTTTGAGATGGTTTTCACAAATAAAAATTATTCAGCTTTTGCTTCTTTTGCCTCTTCTGCAGGTTTCTCATCTGCAGTGTTAGCCTTTTTGGCAGCTGATTTTTTTGCTTTTGGTTTAGCGTCTTTTTTCGAAGCAGCTTCTTTTTCTTTCTCTACTTTACGCTCACCCAAACCTTCAGCAACAGCATCACTCATTTCCTGAATTATCAGTTTGATAGAGTCAGATGCATCATCGTTTGCCGGAATAACAAAATCTACCTCATCAGGATCAGAATTTGTATCAACCATGGCAAATACTGGAATACCCAATTTTTTAGCTTCGCGAACGGCAATTTTCTCTTTCATTACGTCAACAACAAACAACGCAGCAGGCAAACGGGTAAGATCAGCAATTGATCCCAACATTTTATTCAGTTTTGCACGCTTACGGGTAATTTGTAACTTTTCACGTTTTGAAAGGTTGCCCCAGCTACTTGGGTCTTTCATCAACTTATCGATAGAGGTCATTTTTTTGACAGCCTTACGAATAGTAGGGAAGTTCGTTAACATACCTCCCGGCCAACGTTCTGTAACGTATGGCATACCTGTTTCTCCAACGATATCTGCAACTAATTGTTTCGCTTGTTTCTTTGTTGCTACGAAAAGAATTTTACGGCCTGAATGGGCAATTTGCTTTAAAGCATTGCCCGCTTCGTCCATTTTAATGGCTGTCTTTTGCAGGTCGATGATGTGGATTCCGTTTTTCTCCATAAAAATATAAGGAGCCATGTTCGGATTCCATTTGCGCTTAAGGTGACCAAAATGGACACCAGCTTTTAATAAATCTTCAAATTGTGCTTTTGGCATAATTGTTTTTGTTTACATTCTGTTCTATCAATCCGGAGGTAGATTTGTGCAAGCACAAAAATCGACCGGATTTAGATACTAAACAAAATATGATTTGACAATAAATATTAACGTTTAGAGAATTGGAATTGCTTCCTTGCTTTTGGCTGGCCTGGCTTCTTACGTTCAACCTCACGTGGGTCACGAGTCATAAACCCGGCTTTTTTCAGCTTTGTCTTGTTTTCAGCATCAATTTTCACCAATGCTCTTGAAATAGCCAGACGAAGAGCTTCAGCCTGACCGTTTAAACCACCACCGTCAAGATTAACTTTAACATCGTAATCACCGGCAACCTCTAAAAGGTTAAGCGGCTGTTTTACTACATACTGCAAAGTCTTCTGTGGAAAATAAGTTTCCAGATCTCTTTTGTTTATGGTTATTTTACCACTGCCGTCTGTTAAATAAATACGGGCAATAGCACTTTTTCTTCTACCTAATGCGTTTACTGTATCCATTATTTAATGCTGTTTAAGTCAATAACTTTTGGTTTTTGTGCCTCATATTTGTGCTCAGAACCAACAACTACTTTTAAGTTGCGGAAAAGTACACTTCCTAAACGGTTTTTAGGTATCATACCTTTTACGGCCTTTTCTACCAAACGCTCAGGATACTTATTTAATATATCTTCGGGATTCTGGAAGGTTTGACCTCCGGGATACCCTGAATGGCGCACATACTGTTTATCGGTAATCTTTTTACCGGTTAACACTACTTTTTCAGCATTGATAACGATCACATTATCGCCGCAATCAACATGAGGGGTGAAATTTGGCTTATGTTTACCTCTCAGTAAATTTGCAACTTTACTCGCCAAACGACCTAATATTTGTCCTTCGGCATCTACCACAACCCACTCTTTGTTTACAGTGGCCTTGTTGGCCGATACGGTTTTATAACTTAATGTATCCACTTGATCTACAAGTTTTAAATGTCCTACATAACAATTGCCCTGCTTTATTATGATGCGTCGCCTGTAATTTGCCGCTCAAAAAGTTATAAAATCCAGCAAGTTATAACTTTTATGTTGCTTTTTAATAATCAACAAATTACCACACCGCAGGTGCGTAATTAATCGGGACTGCAAAAGTATTTTCTTTTTTTTGAAAAACAAATGCTTTTTTCAAAATAATGATGTATAAATCAGGTTTTTTAGCTTAAAT
>JAQIDF010000148.1 GCA_027858145.1 Prolixibacteraceae bacterium
GCCCAATTTCTGCGTTACGCCCTTTCTGAAAACAGTCATCCCGAGAATCGGGACTCCTTGATTTTCAGAAAGGCCAAGCCTTGAAATTGAACTTTTCGATTCAAGCACTTGAAAAAAAGGTAGTTTTTTTGCTGACACTAATTACTGAAAAAAAAGTGTTACCATGTCAGCCCCAACGGAGCACGGGCCGGGCGGAGGCGGTTAGCTGGCTGATGGCTTTGCCGATGTTGAGCGGTTGTGCAGGAGCGACCATCGGAAGCTACCTGCACAAGCTGCGAAACACGGCGAAGACGAAGGCACTAAAAGCCGGAGACCGAGAAGCCCGCCATATCGTCATGTGTTAAATTGTTACTTTTTTAGTGTTTTTTTCGTCATTTTAAATTATAATCGATATTTTTAGGTGCATTTTGAAAATGTATTGATTTAAAAACCTTAAACATAGTTTATAATGAAAAGTTATTTCAAGACCACACCTGATGAAAAGGGTTTTTTTGGTGAGTTTGGTGGTAGTTTTATTCCTCCGCATTTGCAGGAGGAAATGGATAAGATTACCGAAGCGTATTATATGATAAGTAAGTCGCACGAGTTTATTTCGGAACTGCGGAGTATTCGCAAGCATTACCAGGGGCGCCCTACCCCGGTGTATTTTGCGAAACGCTTGTCGGAGAAATTGGGGGCGCGTATTTATTTGAAGCGCGAGGATTTGAACCATACGGGGGCTCATAAGCTGAATCACTGCATGGGCGAGGCTTTGCTGGCGAAATATTTGGGCAAGAAGAAACTGATTGCTGAAACGGGTGCCGGACAGCATGGTGTGGCACTGGCTACGGCTGCTGCTTATTTTGGTCTGGAGTGCGAGATTCACATGGGCGAAGTGGATATTAAAAAGGAGCATCCGAACGTGGTGCGCATGGATATACTGGGTGCTAAAGTGGTACCGGTATCGCATGGTTTGAAAACATTGAAAGAGGCTGTTGACTCGGCTTTTGGGGCTTATCTTGAAGATCCGGTTAATTCGATTTACTGTATTGGCTCGGTGGTTGGCCCGCACCCCTTCCCGATGATGGTGCGCGATTTTCAGCGTGTTGTGGGCATTGAGGCCCGCGAGCAATTTTTTGATATGACGGGCGAATTGCCTGATAATGTAATGGCTTGTGTTGGCGGTGGCAGTAACGCCGCGGGTATATTCTCGGCTTTCCTTGACGATGAGGAAGTTAAACTTTGGGGTGTTGAGCCGGCAGGCCGCTCGTATGATGTAGGCGAACATGCCTGCACCATGAAATTTGGTACCCCTGGAATGATCCACGGGTTTAAGTGTAAAGTACTTCAAGACGAAAAAGGTGAGCCATCGCCGGTTTATTCGGTGGCCAGTGGTCTTGACTACCCCGGTGTTGGGCCTGAGCATTGTTTGTTTGAACAAACCGGCCGTGTAAATTATGTTGATGCTAATGATAATGAAACTATTGAGGCATTTTATGAACTGAGCCGTCTGGAGGGTATTATTCCGGCACTTGAAAGCGCCCACGCTATGGCTTTTGCCAAGAAACATGCCTCTAACGCACAGCGCGAATCGATTTTGATTAACCTGAGCGGCCGTGGCGATAAGGATATTGACTTTGTTGTTGACACTTATGGATTACCGAAATAGTCAACAGAGACATTAGTTGTCTAGCCATCAATGAGTTAGCAACACTGTTGTTAGCTAAAGTTGATGATTAATGAACGACCATATTCAGAAAAGCTCTTTAATGAAATCATTAGGGAGCTTTTTTGATTGTACTGAATGACTGATATTTTTTGTTTTTCATCATACCTGAAGCATTTTTAAAATATTAGAATTGATTTTTTCTTTTTTCTCTTTGTCTCATTTTATCTTTTAATCTTTTAATCTCTTTATTTCTTAATATCTTCATTTCTTAATATCTTCATTCCGTTGGCTAAAGCCAAACGGCAATTCATATGAAGAGTGCATGGTGCTGTATTTTTCTATTTCAACAATCGAAGCTTCGAGGATGAAAAAAATATGGACAGAAGCTTAAATGTTGAGATATGAATTAAATTGATCATTGAATTAATATCTTCTGCCCGTTCGCTAAAGCCAAACGGCAATTCATATGAAGATAGCATGTTGCTGTATCTCTAAATTTCAACAATCGAAGCTTCGATGATGAAAAAAATATAGACAGAAACTTAATAAATGTTGAGATATGAACTAAAATTAATTTGTTCCGTTGGCTAAAGCGCAACGGCAATTCATATGAAGAGTGCATGTTACTGTATTTATATTTTTCAACAACCGGTGCTCCGTTGATGAAAAATAATCATGGATAAAACTTAAAGGCTGAGATATGAATTGCCGTCTGCTTCATCTGACGGATAGCAAGCACAATTCATATGAAGAATACATGTTGCTGTATCTCTAATTTTTAACAATCGAAGCTTCGAGGATGAAAGCTTATACTCTGCAACTTACAGGTAGGATATGAATTGCCGTCTGCTTTAGCTGAAGGATATCAAGCACAATTAATATGAAGAGTGCATGTTGCTGTATTTATAATTTTCAACATTCAAAGCTCCGTTGATGAAAAATTATACACAAAAACTTAACAGGCAGGATATGAATTGCCGTCTGCTTTAGCTGATGGATATCAAGCACAATTCATATGAAGAGTGCATGTTGCTGTTTCTCTAAATTTCAACAATCGAAGCTTCGAAGATGAAAAATAATCATGGATAAAACTCAAGAAATAGAAATTCATACAACATTTATTTAATACTGTATCAAAGAAAAAAAGAAATTAATCTTTTATTCTTTCAAAACCATTTTTTATCATGAACTGGTCAAGTTCTTCATCTCTGGACATTTGCTGATGGTGTTCGTCTTGATTTTTGATGTATTCCCGAACTTTATCGACATGGGAATAGCTAACAGATGCAACCCAATAATCATCTTGCCATTCGAATTGATATGGCAAAATCATCAAACTATTGATCCAATTTGAACTTTCACCTTTCATTAGCTGCATAACATCTGCAATAGTTTGTTGCTTACCAAGACTTATAAGTGCATGAACATGGTCAACATGAGCATTTATAAAATCCAAAAATATTTCTTTCTCTTTACAATATTCTTTGAAATGAGCCAGTAATACAGGTCGAAGTGAAGTTGATATCTGATAGTCTCTGTTTTTAGTACTCCAAACACAGTGGAGATAGATTTTGGCGTATGACATAATACTTAGTTTTATTGGAGAAATAGCAATTTACTTAAAATGAACAAATTGAACTAAAATCCAACATATTTTTTTTGCCATATTTGAAGTTTTGCGGGAATTTTCAGAATTGAAATTAATCTTTCTTTTTATTTTTTTGTCTTTTGTCTTTTGTCTTTATCTCTTTTTATTTCTTTGTTCCGTTGGCTAAAGCGCAACGGCAATTCATATGAAGAGTGCATGTTACTGTATTCATAAATTTCAACAAGCAAAGCTCCGTTAATGAAAAAAAATATACACTGAAGCTTAATTGCTGAGATATGAATTGAATTTAATCTTTGTTCCGTTGGCTGAAGCCGAACGGCAATTCATATGAAGAGAGCATGTTGCTGTTTCTTTTTATTTCAACATTCAAAGCTCCGATGATGAAAAATCATACACAAAAACTTAACAGGTAGGATATGAATTGCCG
>JAQIDF010000222.1 GCA_027858145.1 Prolixibacteraceae bacterium
ATCAGGTCTTTACCTTCCTGTGGTTTTTGCGTTGGCTACCGGTATTCCTGTAATTATTTTCGCATGGCTTATTGCCTTTTCAGTTGGTTCGCTGGGTAATGTATATAACCGCTTAAAAACATTCGAATTTTGGTTCAGGCGGGTAGTTGCCGTGTTGTTTATTGGTGTTGGTGTTTATTACATCATTGTTACATTCTTATAAAAAATTTAAATATATAGTTCGTGTTTATACGAACAGTTGTTGATTCATAAAATAAATTGTTGTGGATAGAAAAAAAGAACTAAAAATATTATTGTGGATTGCCGTGATATTCAGCTTAGCCTATTTCATGCCGATTGAAAGTGTGCGGTTCAAAGAAGCTATAATGGCCATGTTCGACCTCACAAAGTGGTATGCACAAGAACATGTTATACTTTGTTTGCTGCCGGCCTTTTTTATTGCCGGCGTAATAGCTGTATTTGTGAGCCAGGGTGCGGTAATGAAATATTTTGGCGCTAAAGCAAAAAAATGGGTGGCCTATACGGTGGCTTCTGTTTCGGGCACCATTTTGGCCGTTTGCAGCTGTACCATTTTGCCTTTGTTTTCGAGTATTCATAAACGTGGGGCAGGGCTTGGGCCGGCCATCGCTTTTTTGTATTCGGGTCCGGCTATTAACATATTGGCCATCATCCTTACAGCCCGTATTTTAGGTTTCGAAATGGGTGTAGCCCGTATTATTGGTGCCGTGGTGTTTGCTGTGGTTATAGGTTCGGCAATGTCGCTCATTTACCGAAAAGAGGAAAAAGCTAAGCGTAAAGAGCAGCTTAATTTTCCAGATGTTGAAGAAAAACGCCCAATGTGGCAAACAGCACTTCATTTCTTTACCCTTGTTATTATTTTGGTTTTTGCCAATTGGGGCAAACCGGTAGATGGTGTAACCGAAGGAGCCTGGTTTTGGCTATGGTCAAACAAGTGGTATATTACCGCCGTATTTGGATTAGTTTTGGCATATTCGCTTATTGCCATTTTGAAAATCAAATGGCAGCATGTGGCTATTGTTGCCGTAGTAACAGCTGTTTCGGCATTTATAAGTACAACGCCTCTTGTGCCAGTGTTAGTTGCTATTGCCGGGCTTGCTGTTATCACTTTAATCGATAAACGCGACCCCGATAACAAAGAATGGACGCTTTCGGCCTGGGATTTTGCAAAACAAATTATGCCCCTTTTGGCTGCAGGCGTATTGGTTGCCGGTTTTTTACTGGGCTCAACGCACGATGATACCACAATGGCCGGTATTATCCCTAATGAATGGATTGCAAATCTGGTTGGCGGTAATTCTGTGTTTTCTAACTTCTTTGCTTCAATTGTTGGGGCATTTATGTATTTTGCAACCTTAACCGAAGTGCCAATTCTGCAAGGGTTAATTTCTGCCGGAATGGGTAAAGGGCCTGCACTGGCACTGTTGCTGGCCGGTCCATCATTATCGCTTCCGAATATGTTGGTTATTCGTGGCGTAATCGGTACACAAAAAACACTGGTTTATGTGGTACTGGTTGTGGTAATGGCTACTTTGTCGGGATTGCTTTACGGGGCTGTATTTTAATGTCGTGTTTTGGTGGATGTTAATTTCTCTAAAGGATGATGAAGCCTGACATTAAAATATTGTGCCCCGGCCGCAAATGCGGCAAATGCCGCCGCATGATTGCAAGGGTTGAAGAGGCAATGAAGGTTGCAGGTGTTGATGCAGACATTCAAATTGTCAACAATTTTAGTGAACTCATTAAGTATAAAACGTGGATATTACCTACACTTATTATTAATAATGAAATTGTAGCCCGTGGCTATATTCCCGGTGTTGATTACATCATTAAATGTTTAAAACCATAATAATTGCGGCCAGCAACGAAGTGAATGCAAAAATAAATTTCAACTTTTTGGGCGAAACTTTTACCGTTAAATGTGTTCCCAGGTATCCTCCAAGAGCTGCTGCAATGGCCAGCGGAATAGCCAGTGATGCATCAAAGTGCCCGCTAGTCAGGTGACCCAAAAAACCGGCCGTGGCGGTAATAAAATGATGCGAAAGCTATAAAAACAGCAAAAATGATTTTTAGTATTCTGGCATCAAATATATCAGAGAAAAAGCCACCCCGGAAGGCTGAAATCAATGTCATACCCCCGATAAGTAAAACCAGTTTCCAGTCGGTTACTTTTTCCTTCCCAAAGAAGAAAGTGGCCGTCATCGATGAAGCTATCAGTATAAATTGCCAGGTAGTGGCTGCCTGGTGCATGCCAATACCTGCAAGGGCCAGCGCCAGTACATAAAAATTGCCGCCACCCCGTCCGTTAGTTTCTATTGCAGATACTGGGTTAAATCTTGTGCGGGATATCCATATGTACAAGAGGTTTGCTTAATAATTGAACAGTTTGAAAGAATGAACTTTATTTTGAGTTTGAAACAATAGTAAGTGTATAGATTGGTTCATAATTTCTTAATTTTTAATTAACGTATAAATACGTCATTAGGGAATTATTGTCGTATATTCACGTCACTAAAAACAAGAAAATGGCACAGGCAAAAACAACATTATTCGATTCCGACTTGCAACAGGCAGCCATACTGTTCAAGGCTTTAGGTCATCCGGCACGACTTCAGATTCTGCGCTACCTGGCAGAAAC
>JAQIDF010000276.1 GCA_027858145.1 Prolixibacteraceae bacterium
TGCATGAAAAGTGCTTTAATTCAGCCAGAGCAGGGCAAATTTAATTTCGAAAATGCCGATCAGTTTATTGAATATGGCGAAAAGAACAATATGTTTATTGTTGGCCATAACCTTATCTGGCATTCTCAGTCGCCACGTTGGTTTTATCTTGATGAAGAAGGTAACGACGTAAGCCGTGATGAATTAATCAACAGGATGAAAACCCATATATCAACCTTGGTTGGCCGTTATAAAGGCCGTGTTGACGGTTGGGATGTGGTAAACGAAGCCATTAATGATGATGGTTCATGGCGCGAGAATAAATTTTATGAAATCATTGGAGAAGACTATGTTCGTCTTGCTTTTGAGTTTGCCCGTGAAGCCGATCCCGAAGCTGAGCTGTATTACAACGACTATAATATGGTGAAAGAAGGAAAAAGGGAAGGCGTTGTGAAAATGATCAGGAAATTGCAAAAGAAAGGGATAAAGGTTGATGGAATTGGAATACAAGGACATTACTATATGGGATATCCAACAATTGAAGAACTGGAAAAAAGTATAGTTGCTTTTGCAGGGCTGGGGTGCGGTGTAATGATTACCGAACTGGATATTTCTGCACTTCCTAACCCATGGGAGTCAACAGCTGAAGTGTCTTTCGATGCTGATTATGATGATAAATTGAATCCCTATAAAGATGGTCTCCCCAATGATGTAGCCAAAGAGTTTAACCAACGTTATCTTGATATTTTTAATTTATTCCTTAAGCATAGCGATAAGATGAGCCGTGTAACTATGTGGGGCTTATCTGATGCTTACTCATGGAAAAATAACTGGCCTATCAGGGGCAGGACTGATTATCCGCTGTTGTTTGATCGTGACTATCAGCCAAAACCGGTTGTGGAAATGATTATCGAAGCAGCAAATAACAAATAATTTTTTGAACCGTTAAAATTTAGAATGATATGTCAAAAAAACCACGTCACTTAATTAAAAGCATTTATACAGCCGACCCTCGTGCACATGTGTACAACGGCAAATTATACATTTTTCCGTCGCACGATATTGATGCCGGAGTTCCGGAAGACGACACCGGCGCGCATTTTAACATGCGCGACTACCACGTTTATTCAATGAACGATGCTGAAGGCGAAGTTGTAGATCATGGAGTAGCGATCGATGTTGATGATGTGCCCTGGGCAAGTCGTCAAATGTGGTCGAACGACGTAGGCGAAAAAGACGGTAAGTACTACATGTATTTCCCGGCAAAAGATAAAGATGATGTTTTTAGAATTGGTGTTGCCGTTAGTGACAAGCCTGAAGGGCCTTACAAAGCGCAACCGGAGCCAATGACAAATGGTATTAGTATCGATCCGTCTGTCTTTGTTGACGATGACGGTACGCAATACGTTTACTTTGGTGGTATTTGGGGTGGACAGTTACAGCGCTGGAAAACCGGCGAATACGAAGAAAACGATGATCTTCGTGCACCTGAAGAGCCTGCTCTTTGTGCTAAAGTAGCCAAACTTTCTGATGATATGCTTGAATTCGGTGAAGAACCCCACGATGTAGTAATCCTTGATGACTATGGTAAACCTTTGTTGACACAAGACGAAAATCGCAGGTTTTTCGAAGCTGCCTGGATGCATAAATATAAAGGGAAATATTATTTCTCTTATTCTACCGGAAACACGCATCTGTTGTGCTATGCTGTAGGCGACAACCCATACGGTCCGTTCAAATACAAGGGTGTAATTATGACACCGGTTGTTGGTTGGACAACCCACCACTCAATTGTTGAGCATAAAGGTAAATGGTATCTTTTTCACCACGATAGCAAGGTGTCGGGCGGAAAAACCTGGTTGCGCAGCATGAAAGTTGTGGAGCTAACTTACCGTGAAGACGGAACCATTGAAACCATCGACGGTAACGCTGATGAATAGGAGTTAATTTTTTCATAATTTTTGTGAGTTTTACATAATACACGATTGTTCTGTATGGAACAACAAAGGGAGGCTGTCTGATTTTTTAGATAGCCTCTTTCTTTTTTTTGATATAGAATTTAACATCCAATAGTCATTATCGATACATTCATGCCCCTGTACTTTGTTCGATTTAATCTATATTTGTGTCATTCCGTACATTTCAAAAACTAATACAATGAAACTACTTTTTACTTTACTTCTTATCGTATCTTTTATTGCTTCAACAGCGCAAAATAAAATCTGGTTTGAGCAACCTGCCTCCGAGTGGAACGAAGCTTTGCCCATTGGTAATGGTCGTTTGGGAGGAATGATTTTTGGCGGCGTAGAATATGAACGTGTCCAACTAAATGAAGAAACCATCTGGACAGGTTCGCGGTATGATTTTACTGATAAAAAAGGGGCTTACAAAGTTTTGCCGGATATCCGTAAAATGCTTTTTGACGGTGAATATGCACAAGCACAGCAACTTTGCAAAGAAGAATTTATGGGCAACGGTAATTGGAATATGTACCAGATGCTCGGTAATTTGTTTTTGAAAACGGAACCTGACGGTGCTGTTACCCGGTACCGCCGGGAACTTGATCTTGATAATGCCATAGCCAAAACCACATACCGTATAAATGGTGTAACATATACCCGCGAATATTTTTCAAGTCATCCGGCTAAGGCTTTGTTTGTAAGATTGACTGCCGATAAGCCAGGAGCTGTGTCGGTATCTGCCTCGCTTAAACGGCCTAAAGATGCTGAAATTAAAGCAGAGGGGAATGAGATAACCATGAAAGGGCAGGTAACTTCGGGGGGAGTGGATATTCAGAATGTAAATCCCGGTGTTCGTTACTATTCAGCTTTGAGGGCTGTTGCAGAAAGTGGGAGTATTACAGCCCGGGGTGACAGTCTGGTGGTTGACGGTGCCGATGAGGTGGTTTTTGTATTAGCTGCCGGTACCGATTATTGGGGCGAAAACCCTGAAAAGGCTTGCCGCGAAGATCTGAGTAGTGCGCTTCAAGTTGATTATTCAGAAGCAAAAGAAGCCCACATTGCTGATTATCGTTCGTTATACAGCCGGGTTGAGCTTGACCTGGGTGGTGATAACCGAAATGATGTTGCAACCGATAAACGACTGGAAGCTGTGAAAAACGGGAGCGAGGATAACGGGTTAATCGAAACGTATTTCAATTTTGGACGTTATTTGCTCATCGGTTCTTCACGTCCGGGCGATTTGGCCGCTAACCTGCAGGGCATTTGGGCCGATGGGTTAACACCACCGTGGAGTGCCGATTACCATATTAACATCAATATTCAAATGAATTACTGGCCGGCAGAGGTGACCAACCTGTCCGAATGCCACCTTCCATTTGTGGCACTAATCGACAGCCTACGCAGGCACGGACGCGAAACTGCCCGTGAAATGTACAACAGTCGTGGTTTTGTTGCCCATTTTACCACCGATGTTTGGTATTGGACTACCGCGGTGGGAGAGCCCGAATGGGGCATGTGGCCTATGGGCGCTGCCTGGGGCTGTCAACATCTTTGGCAGCATTATCTCTTTACTCAGGATGAAGAATACCTTGAAAGAATTTACCCGGTATTAAAAGACGCATCACTGTTTTTTGTTGACTACCTTACCGAAGATCCTAAAACGGGTTATTTAGTTACAGGCCCTTCAAGTTCGCCTGAAAATAAGTTTGAAACCCCCGATGGAAAAATATCGAACATTACCATGGGGCCAACAATGGACATGACCATTACGCGTGAGCTGATGACGAATACCATTAATGCTTCAAAAATATTGAAGACTGACCGCAGGTTCCGAAAAGAACTTGAAGAAATTGTGCCACGTTTAAGCCCGCTTCAAATTGGCAGCGACGGCCGGATAATGGAGTGGACCGAAGAGTTTAAAGAGCCGGAGCCGGGTCATCGTCACATGTCGCACCTTTATGGTTTATATCCTGGAAATGAAATCAGTGTAACCCAAAACCCTGAATTTGCCAAAGCTGCACGCAAAACCATCGACTACCGTTTGTCGCATGGTGGTGGACATACAGGCTGGAGCCGTGCATGGATCATCAATTTCTTTGCACGATTGCGCGATGGTGAGAAAGCTTACGATAATCTGTTGGCTTTATTGCGTAAGTCAACCCTCCCGAACCTGTTCGATGTTCACCCCCCGTTCCAGATTGATGGCAACTTTGGAGGTACAGCCGGCATTGCCGAAATGTTGCTTCAAAGTCATGCAGGCGAAATTCATTTACTGCCTGCCTTACCGGAAGCCTGGCCCGATGGCAGCGTGAAAGGCCTTAAAGCCCGTGGTAATTTCGAGGTTGATATAGAGTGGGCCAATGGCCAGCTAAAACGAGCTGTTATTAAATCAATAACCGGAAATGAAACCCGGCTGAGATACGGAGAACAGGTTAAGGAGATTGATTTGGATGAAGGCGGGGAGTTGATTGTGGAGTTTTAATCTTTAGTTGCTAAAAACCCCAACATGGCCATATCGCATCGACAAACCGATAACCGGCATCAACAACCAACAAATTATTGCAATTTGCCTGCAACCGTAATTTATAAGATATAAAACAACACATAAAGGAATAAACACAATTGTTTTTACCCAAACGTTAATAAAGCACAACGTACAATAAGTAGAACTATGAGCGGTCGGCACGACCCAGCGATGAGTGCATGTTGAACTACATCCCGGTCAAATTAGCAGGATGCTCTATGCACTTATCGAAGGTTTTGAGTGATCTTTGGAT
>JAQIDF010000332.1 GCA_027858145.1 Prolixibacteraceae bacterium
GGTAATACAACGGTGGGTAATTTTAAAAGCTCAGTGTAAAAAGCCATTAAAGCGTTTATGGATTTCATCGATGACCGATGAAGCCATAAAAGAAGGTTTTCAAAAGTTGAAAAGCGGAGAAGATTTTGACCGGCTTTACGCTGCCGGGAATGCCCGTGCCGTGGGCGATTGGTTGCTGGGGATGAATGCCAGCCGGCTTTATACCCTGAAATATGCCAACGGGAAAGGCGTACTTTCAATCGGGCGGGTGCAAACACCCACACTGGCACTCATTGTAAACCGCCACAAAGAAATTCAAAATTTTGTTTCTGAACCTTTTTGGGAAATAAAAACAAATTACCGGGATGTAACATTTAACTCAACAACAGGCCGTTTTAAATCAGTAGATGAGGCAACAAAAGTGCTCGAAGAGATAAAACCGGAGCTGTTCGAAATTGAATCGTTCAGTCAAAAAAAGGGGAATGAAGCACCTCCCAAACTATTCGACCTGACTGCTTTACAGGTTGAATGCAACAAAAAATTCAACTTTAGTGCAGATGAAACCCTTAAGTTAATTCAAAGTTTGTACGAGAAAAAAATGGTGACTTACCCGCGTGTTGATACTACATTTTTACCAACCGACATGCACCCGAAAATAGCCGGCATCCTGAAGAAAATGGAACCATACGCTAATTTTACTTCCCTGCTGCTTAAAAAGCCGATAAAGAAAAACAAAAAAATATTCGACGATAAAAAAATTACCGACCACCACGCTATTGTACCAACCGGAGTGGCTCCATCGGGTCTACGTCTGGAGGAAAAACGGGTTTATGATGCTATTGCCCGAAGGTTTATTGCCACATTTTACCCCGACTGTATCGTAATGAACACTACAGTAATGGGTAAAGTGGCCAATCATAAATTCAAAGCTACCGGGAAAGTGATTGAAAGTGAAGGATGGCGTGTTCTATATCCGAAAAAAGGTGGGGATAAAAATGAACAAATATTGCCTCATTTCGAGAAAGGTGAAAAGGGTGAACATACACCCGATTTGCTTGAAAAGCAAACACAACCTCCAAAATATTTTACTGAAGCAACATTGTTAAGGGCCATGGAAACAGCCGGCAAACAGGTCGACGATGAAGAGCTGCGTGAGGCCATGAAAGAAAACGGGATAGGCAGGCCGTCAACCCGATCCAATATAATCGAAACGTTATTCAGACGGCGGTTTGTGGTTCGTGAACGAAAAAACCTTGTGCCCACCCAAACCGGTGTTCAGTTAATACACACCATTAAGAACGACTTGCTTAAATCGGCCGAACTTACCGGAATGTGGGAAAAAAAGCTCCGTCAAATTGAAACCGGACAGTACGAAGCCAAACAGTTTTTGGAGGAAATGAAACAAATGGTTACTGAACTGGTAATTGAAGTAAAGCGCGAAAGTCATAAAATCATTGACATAGAGGAGGATAAAGAAGTTGAGAAAAAGAAAGCCAGTGAAAAATCAACATCACAGGAAAAGAAACAATCGACTCAAAAGACGGATAAAACAGTTGTGTTAACCTGCCCAAAATGTAAAAAAGGAACCATACTAAAAGGCTCTACAGCATTTGGGTGCAGCAATTATAAAAATGGTTGCGACTTTAAAATCATGTTTGAGCAATACGGCAAAAAACTCACCGATAATCAAATTCAAACCCTGATAGAAAAAGGCAAAACCCGAAAAATTAAGAACCTGGTTGTTAATGGTGGAAGTATTGAAGGTGTGTTGAGGCTGGGAGAGGGGTTTGAGGTTGTGGTGGAGTAGAAGTTATATGAATTGAAATTGCAGCTTTGCTTACGCCCACCACAAAATAACCTTTAATCACCTTGTAATATAGAACATAAATCATCCATTTGATCAACAAAGCTGGTGTGAAGTAAAATACCTCGATGCTTACCATCCTTGGATTTTGACCAATTATCCTTGGATTTTACCTTGGATTTTAACCAAAATATACTTAATTTTACCTTGGATTTTGACCAAAAAGTAAAATAAGGATAAGGAAATCAAGATGAAACGAGCCATTTACAAACAATTATTGGAGTGGAAGTCGGACCTGGATAAAAGACCATTATTAATAAGGGGCGCCCGGCAAACCGGGAAAACATTCATTGTAAATGAATTAGGAAGAAATGAATTTAAACAAACCATCTACATTAATTTTGAAAGAAACCCTGAGTATAAAGAAATATTCAACACACTTGTACCTTCGGAAATAACCGAAAAGATTACATTATTTACTGCAAAGAAAGTCGAAGCGGGCATTACTTTGTTGTTTTTAGACGAAATTCAGGATTGTCCCAATGCAATTGTTTCATTACGTTATTTGTACGAGGAAATACCGGGTTTGCATGTGATAGGTGCAGGTTCACTTCTGGAATTTGCTCTAAAATCGGAAGATTTTAAAATGCCGGTTGGTCGTATCCAATACCTTTATCTTTATCCGCTTTCGTTTGGAGAATTTCTTGATGCATTGGGCGAAAACGAATTACGAAACTATATACGTCACTTTGGGAATTTGAAAAAAATACCGGTAAATCTGCACGAGAAAATTATCGATCTTGTTCGTAAATACTTCTACATAGGTGGAATGCCGGCAGTTGTAAAAGAATATGTAAACACGCAAGATGTGCTGAAATGCCAGAGAATACAGCAATCAATCATCGACACCTACATTGATGATTTTGGGAAATATGCAAAAAAAACAAAGCATGAAATCATGCGGAAGGTATTCAGTACAATTCCGTCGGTATTGGGGCAAAAGTATGTTTATGCTAATATTGACCGGCAATTAAAATCGAGGGAGTTAAAAGAAGCTCTGGAACTACTCGAAATAGCAGGAGTAATAACAAGGGTCAGAATGAGTAATGGCTCGGGCTTGCCTTTATCGTCAAATGCCGATGATTTATTTTTTAAGGTAATTTTTCTCGATATTGGGCTGTTTCATGCAATAAGTGGCATATATGCCGAAACGGCCATTGAAAAAGATTTGACAGCTATTTTCAAAGGAGCAGTTGCAGAACAATTTGTTGGTCAGGAAATTATTGCCAACATGTCGCCCTACCGGAAAGCCGAATTGTATTATTGGGCAAGAAAAGCCAAAAACAGCACAGCCGAAGTTGATTATCTAATTGAACGGGGCAACAAAATAACACCAATCGAAGTAAAATCGGGTACTATAGCTCACATGAAAAGTATTTATATGTTTCTTGAAAAATATCAAATTGAAGAAGGCATAAAAGTTTCACAAGCTATTTATGAAAACAAAAAACCCATTTTATCATTGCCTTTCTATGGAATTGAGGCTTTGATGAAAAATGCAGGTTCACTGCGTACTTTATAGGGAACTCTATAATTATCAACAAATATTAATCATCATTTATCAAATTCTTATTTCTTTGGCATCCTTAACGGCCTTGTCAAAAGCATCGAAAATATTTTCATTTCCAACAAGTTTTGTAATACCGTTCTTGTCTAAATCGTTTTTTACATCACTATTTACACCCGACAGTTTTATGGAAATGCCGGCATCGCGTAAATTTTTAATTGCCGATTTAAAATTCTGAATCCCGGTTGAGTCCATGAAGGGTACATGTCGCATTCTGATTATCAGTATTTTTGAAGCATAACCTACCGATTTTATTACTTGTGCATATTCTTTTGCCGATGCAAAAAACAAGGGGCCACTAATTTCGTACACCGAAACATCCTTGGGTAAAATTGAATAATCTTCCAACACATCGGTGTCCAGTTCTTTTGTAATTCCTTTCTCGCTCACATCGGCCATGCGTTTCATAAACAATATAGCCGAAAGCACTACACCTACTTCAATGGCGATGGTTAAATCGGCCAAAACCGTTAGGAAAAAGGTAGATAACAAAACCAATTTGTCGAACCATGAGTTCTTCAGGATAGAAACAAACGAACGCCATTCGCTCATGTTGTAGGCCACAACAATCAAAATTCCGGCCAGACAAGACATGGGAATGAGTTTTGCCCATTTCCCGAAAAACAACATGATTAGTAACAAGGTGAGGGCATGTGTTATTCCTGAAATGGGGGTACGTCCACCGTTTTTCACGTTAGTGGCAGTACGTGCAATGGCACCCGTTGCAGGTATTCCGCCAAAAAATGGTGTAACTACGTTGGCTATACCCTGCGCGATAAGTTCGGTATTTGAACGATGATTGCCACTTATCATTCCGTCGGATACAACAGCCGACAGTAACGATTCGATACTGCCAAGCAATGCAATGGTAAGGGCAGGGGCCAAATAATTTTTTAAACCCGACAGTTCAATTTCAGGAACTGTTATGCTGATATTTCCCGGGATTTCCCCGAAAAATGATTCGATGGTTGTAACTGGTAAGTTAAATAGTTGTACAACCAATGTTGTAACAATAATTGCTATGAACGATCCGGGTATTTTTTTGGTAATCTTTTTCGAGAAGACGACCATCAAAATGCTTGCAATGGTAATGATGAGAGCAAGCGGATTGACGCTTCCCAAATTTTCAAAATATGTGATCCATTTTGGTATAAATTCCGAAGAAAACTTACTTATTTCCAGTCCTAAAGCATCTTTAATTTGTGTTGAAAAAATAACCAGGGCAATGCCACTGGTAAAACCTACGACCAATGGGTTAGGAATAAATTTAAGTAAGGCACCCAGTTTAAGTACGCCAAAAAGAATCATGAAAACACCGGCCATTATAGTTGATATGATTAATCCATCGATGCCGTATTGTTCAACAATGCCATAAACAATTACAATGAAAGCGCCGGTTGGACCACCTATCTGCACCCGGCTGCCGCCAAATACCGAAATTAAAAAACCGGCCACAACAGCGGTAATGAGTCCTTTTTCGGGCGAAACACCCGATGCTACGGCAAAAGCAATAGCCAACGGTAATGCGACAATACCTACTACCACGCCAGCCATAACATCGGTAGTAAACTGCTTTTTGCTCAACCCCGATTTTAGGATTGAGAAAAGCTTTGGCTTGAAAATTTGAGCCATGTATAAAAAGTTTTAAAAATAACTATAGTGCAGGCGCAACAGGAATGTTCCGGTTGTGGAGCTGTAAAA
>JAQIDF010000374.1 GCA_027858145.1 Prolixibacteraceae bacterium
CAGATAAGGTTATGGCCAACAATAAACATATTGTTCTTTTCGCCATATTCAATAAACTGATCGGCATTTTCGAAATTAAATTTGCCCTGCTCTGGCTGAATTAAAGCACTTTTCATGCAGTTTTCAGCTACAATCGAATTGAAATGCTTCCTGATCAGCATATCAGCAACAGAATCTTTACCAGAAGTCTGGTAGGGATTAACCGCTACGCCCATCAGAAAATCATCTTGTAATGCGCTTTTTAATGTTGCTTCTTCCTTTTCTTCGAGATTACATGCGGTTAACACCACTATTGTGGCCAACATTAACGACAATACTATTTTATTCCACTTTTTAGCCATAAAAGTAACGTTTAGTTATCAACTCGTCTTAACTCCAGCTCAGCCTGCATCTTCTCATTGTATTCCTTCGAAATTTTATAGAATATAAGGGCTATAACACCAATAAAGAATGTTATGGCAGGTATAATACTTGCTGACAATTTAATTCCAAATAAAGCCGATTCTGTTTGTTCCTGGTTAGCAACAAAACCAAAGCCATCGATAATACCACCACAAATTGCACCTCCAAGACCAAGTCCAAGTTTAAGGGCAAAAACAACACCTGCAAAAACGAAACCTGTAGCACGGCGATGGTTTTTATATTCAGAATAGTCGGCTACATCACCCATCATAGCCCAAAGCAACGGAATGGTAGGAGCGTAAGCTAAACTTTTCAGTATATTGATTATAAATATCCCTTTAATGTTTTCGGGCGACACAAAGAAAAACATTGATGTAAACACAGCCGTTATCGCCAAACATATCATGAAAACTCTGCGTTTACCAAAAATATTCGACAAGAATGAAGACAATAACATTACACCGAGGAGGGTAACAAACTGTCCAAACATATTGAACAAGCTAAATCCAACTGCAAATACATTGCTCAGGTCGCTTTGGGCAATTAATCCGAAAGCGTCAAGGAAAGTATGCCAAACACCATACGAATCACCATCAACATTTACTAATCCAAATAATTGCAAAAAGTTATAAAGTTCAGCTTTATCAACAACATAGTTAAAGTAGTACGACATACTACTTCCCCAAAGTGCCAGTGTAGTAAAAAGGAATAAGGTTAATATAAACATAGAACGCCAGGGGCTGTTCTTTATAATATCCCGAAAGTCTTGTTTTACATTCGACTTTTGCCCTACGGGTGGGTTAACACGTTCCCTTGTTGAAAAGAAAGTAACTAAGAAAAGCACCACAGCAATGCCAGCAAACAAGAATATGGTATAAAACCATCCTAATTGTTCGTTACCCTGACCAAATTTAGCAACCAATGGCAAGGTTAAGCCCTGTACTACAAAAGTAGCAATAGTGGCTGTGATAAAGCGTATAGATGAAATACTGGTACGTTCTTTAATGTTGCTTGTCATTACACCACCCAATGAAGAATAAGGGGTGTTGTTAAATGAATACAGACTCATTAAAATAGTGTAACTTATACCGGCCCACAAAATCTTACCTCTCTCATTCAAATCGGGCGTTGTAAAAGCCAAAACGAAGAATACAGCAAAAGGAATGGCGGTCCATAAAATCCATGGACGATATTTACCCCAACGGGTATTCGTTTTGTCTGATAATATTCCGACAACGGGATCGACAAAAGCATCGAAAAAACGAGCAAACAATAAAATAAAACCGGCGGTTGTGGCTTTTATGCCAAACACGTCGGTATAAAAGTACATTTGGAACATCATCATCATCTGAAACACCAGGTTTGCAGATCCGTCGCCCAAACTGTAACCAATTTTTTCTCTTAACTTTAATTTCTGTGAAGCGGGTTTATTCATTTCTTTTTGGTTTTATTAATTGACGTTTCAATAGAATTACATAATAAATTATTTTAAGCACGTCAAATATAATCATTTATAATGTGAGTATTCACCTCCCCTATTTTCACAATTAAAGGGACAAAAAAACGTAAGCCCCAGAAATACCTTTGCAATAGGCTTTTTAAAAAACACATAAACACCTATCGTGTAAATTTTTCACCTTTTTTTGCTTAATATTTCATCTATTTTTTCTTGCTACGTTAATTATCAAACCTAGTAAAAACCCAAAGCACACGGATTTTACACCTTAAAAACAATGAGGCCAGATAAAAAATCCACTCCCGAAGATGGTCGTTTTTATATGATAATATTTCAGAATTAAAGAAATAATGTACTTTTGTTTCTTTAGAGTTTAAGAAAGCAAGATGAATATCCAGCATCTTTCAGTTATTATACCATAATGGAAATTTGCTATTAAAACATAGCTCATGAAAGAGAATATTGTAATTATTCCTACATACAAGGAAAAAGAAAACATAGAAAAAATCATACGATATGTTTTCAAATTACCTGTAGTTTTTCACATTTTAATTATTGATGATAACTCACCTGATGGCACAGCCGACATTGTAAAAAAATTAATGCAGGAGTTTCCTGACAAATTACACATGATCGAACGGCCTGGTAAATTAGGTTTAGGAACTGCATATATCACCGGTTTTAAGTGGTCTTTGGAGCAGGGTTATCAGTACATTTTCGAAATGGATGCCGACTTCTCACATAACCCCGATGACCTTGTTAATTTGTATGAAGCCTGTAAAAATGGTGCCGACATGTCGATCGGTTCACGCTATATTAGCGGAATTAATGTGGTAAACTGGCCCCTTAAGCGGGTACTCATGTCGTATTTTGCATCGTTTTATGTCCGGATAATCACGGGCATGAATGTTCATGACTCAACCGCTGGCTTTGTTTGTTATTCGAGACGGGTTCTCGCAAACATCGACCTCGACGATATTCGTATGAAAGGATATGGATTTCAGATTGAAATGAAATTCACAACATGGAAATATAAATATAAAATAAAAGAAGTACCCATCATATTTATCGACCGTCAGGAGGGAACTTCAAAAATGAGCGGAGGCATATTCAGTGAAGCTCTTTTTGGTGTTTTGAAAATGAAATGGCAAAGCTTTTATAAAAAATACAACCAAAAACTTTCGGCATAATTTGAACAGCCCCGTTATTGGGGCTGTTTTGTTTTACGTAAACTCTAAACCCATGAAAACATTAATTTATAACGCAACAATTATCAATGAGAACCAAAAAACAAGGGGCAGTGTTCTTATTGAAAATGAACAAATTGTTGACATTTTAACCGATAATGATGTACTCCCTAATGATGCACATGTAATTGATGCAACAGACTTACTTCTTCTACCCGGCGTAATCGATGATCAGGTACACTTCAGGGATCCGGGCCTTACGCATAAAGCCGATATTTATACCGAAGCCAGGGCTGCTGTTGCCGGCGGGGTTACTTCGTATATGGAAATGCCCAACACCATACCCCAAACAACAACCATCGAATTACTGGAAGAAAAGTTTACAAAAGCCGGCGAAAAATCGCTTGCAAACTTTTCATTTTATATTGGTGCCACCAACGACAACATTAACGAAGTTTTAAAGGCTGACCCTAAAAATGTATGTGGCATAAAATGTTTCATGGGCTCATCAACGGGTAATATGCTTGTAGAAGGAAAACCCCTTGAAGAACTTTTTGAAAAAGCTCACATGTTAGTAGCCACACACTGTGAAGAAGAATCGATTATTAAAGAAAACAGTGAAAAGTACCTTGCCCGCTACGGAGAAGATCTTCCGATTAAATATCATCCCGAAATAAGAAGTGCTGAAGCTTGTTACATATCGTCTTCAAAAGCTGTACAACTGGCAAAAAAATATAGTACACGACTACATATTCTTCATTTATCAACAGCCCGCGAAATGGCGTTGTTTGAGAAAGGCGCCCCCGATAAGAAGAATATTACTGCCGAAGTATGTGTACATCACCTTTGGTTTGACGATCGTGACTATGAAAAGACAGGGGCGAAAATAAAATGGAACCCAGCAGTTAAAACGGCGGAAGACAAAGAAGCCCTCAGGGATGCTTTAAAATCAGATATACTTGATGTGGTTGCTACCGACCATGCACCGCACACTATTGAAGAAAAGGAAAACACTTATTTTAAATGCCCTTCGGGCGGCCCGCTTGTTCAACATTCATTATCCGTTATGCTTGAAATGGTAAGCCAGGGAATTTTCACTTACGAGCAAGCTGTAAATAAAATGTGCCATGCCCCGGCAAAACTATTCGGAGTTAAAGAAAGAGGTTACATCCGAAAAGGTTATAAAGCCGATCTTGTGCTGGTATCGCCGCGTAATGCATGGAAAGTTAACCATGATAATATTGAATACAAATGCAAATGGTCGCCATTTGAAGGTACAACTTTCAATCATAAAGTTGAATATACTTTTGTAAACGGACATTTAGCCTACCGCAAAGGCATTTTTGATGAAAGCAAAAAAGGACAACGTCTTACTTTTTCACGTTAATGTTTAACGTTTTTTATACTTGTCAATCAAGTAATCGGGTATCTTTTGCAACGAAAGTTCAATGTTATGGGCATTTAGTTTAAATGCCTGAAACGGCATCCCATAAACCACCGACGATTTTTCATCCTGGACAATAGTAAATGCACCAGCTTTTTTCATGTTAAGCAAGCCTATGGAACCATCAGCTCCCATACCGGTTAAAATAATTCCGGTAGCCCGGTTTTTTGCAACCTTTGCCACAGAATCGAACAACACATCAACCGATGGCTTGTGCCGGTTAACAGGCTCAGAATCTACCACTGAAGCACGGTAGTTTCCGGCTGTACCAACCAACTCCATTTGGAAACCTCCGGGAGCGATCAATACGCGCCCCTGGTAAAGACGGTCGCCATTTTCAGCTTCTTTAACTTCAAGCTGGCAAATATCGTTCAGCCGGTTGGCAAAAAGTTTAGTAAACCCTTTAGGCATATGTTGGGTTATCAAAACACCGGGCATATCGGCCGGTAATCGCCTTAATATAAATTCAATAGCAGTTGTTCCGCCTGCCGAAGCTCCAATTGCAATTATTTCGGTAGTTTTAACAATAACAGGTGCTTTGGGCTGAACTTGCTTTATTCCGGATAAATCGACCAACAATTTTTGTTTTTGGCGCATGTTGGCCTGCGAGGCACCTTTTACTTTATCACAAACAAAACTGTAAAAATCGTAAAGGTTTGTATTCGATTTTAAGTTTTCAGGTTTATGTATAATGTCTATTGCCCCCTTATGGAAAGCATCTAAACAAACTTCTTTATTTCCTTTGGTAATACTTGAAACAATAATCACCGGAATAGGGTGCTTTTGCATCAATTTGTCGAGAAAAGTGAGCCCGTCCATTTTAGGCATTTCAATGTCGAGCGTAATTACATCAGGTATATCTTTTTCAATTATATCAATTGCTTCAAAAGCGTCAGCCGCAGTACCAATCAAATCGAGCTCAATATCCGATTCAACGGCATTGGCAAGTACACGCCTGAAGATAACAGAATCGTCTACAACCAGAACTTTTATTCTTTTTTTACTTACTCCCATCACTTACAATCCCTTAAAAGTTAATATTTTTAATCAAATCAACTTTAACATAACCCGTTTGCGGATCGAACAATATTTTACGTCCGATTTTCCCCCCAAGTTCTTCTTCCACAATAGGTATGTGTAACTCTTTAAGTTTTTGCCTTGCCACCTCAATATTTCGTTTTCCGATGTTAAAACCTGATGTTTCGAAATTCAGCAAACTGGCACCACCATACATTTTTGCAACAAGTCGTCTTTTTACAGCTCCTGATAAAATTGTTTTATCGTGCAGCTCGGTAACAGCAACATCTCCGTAGCGAACATCAGGTGCCCCCTTATTGTTCCAGTTGGGCAACAAATAATGGTTAACACCACCAATTTTTGATTGCTCATCCCAGAGGACAACTGCTACGCAAGAGCCCAAAATGGTAAACACTTTTGTATCACCCGAGACAATTGCCAATTCTCCTTGTTTTAAATATTTTATCTTATCCAAACCAACAGGCTACAAAAGTTTTTCTCTTAATATTTCGAGTGTAAAGGGCTTTACAAGGTAATCATCCATGCCACTATCATAACACCGCTTTACACTTTCATCCGACTCATTGGCCGTTATAGCTATAATTTTTGAACGGTTACGGCCAGCTTTTTCTTCGTTTTCTCTTATTTTGACCGTGGCCTCAGTACCATCCATTCCCGGCATATAAATATCCATAAGAATATAACGATATTCATTTTCAGTTGCCAGATCAACAGACATTTGGCCATTTGAGGCAACATCATGTTCAAAGCCAAGCTTCGATATAAACATACCTAATACTTTTTGATTCAGAGGATTATCTTCAACCAAAAGAACTTTGTTCGTTTGAGGCTCATCACTTTCTGCTTCGGGCTCACTATTTATATTCAAAGACTGTGGTTCACTTTTTTCTTTACCCTTCAGCTGGTCTAACCTGAGCTTAAATTCAACCGGGTCGAAAGGTAAGCGAATAATCTCAAAGCGTTTATTGAACTTCAACAAACGTACATCAAGCTTTACAGCTTCATCAAAAACAAATAAAACAGGTACGTCATCAATATCCTTCTCCGAAGAAAGACTTTTTATAAAGTCGATTCCATCTTTGCCATTCTCACCACAATTAATTACAAAAAAATCGAAATCAAAAGCTTTTGCCCTTAAGACACCGGTTTTTGGTGATATTGTTTTGGTTACCACATGACCATGCTTTTCAAGCTCTTTTTGAATTTTTTCAACTACCGGAAGCTGTTCTTCAATTATTAAGGTTTTAATTTCTTTCATACTCATATCGTTATCCGATTTTTTTATAAACACTGGGCCTCATTTGTTTGATATCTTTTGAGTATTGCGAAACTGTTTCAGACAAACCTACAAACAAATAACCACCTGGTTTTATTTTGTTGATTAACTTATTCACAACTTCCCGTTTTGCATTATCCTCGAAATATATTAATGTATTCCTGCAAAAAACAACATCAAACATACTATTGGGATAGGTATAATGTGCAGCAAGATTGCTCACTGAATATTTGATTCTATCACGCAAAACTTTAGAAGCCTGTACCATTGAGGCATTACCGTTTTTCAAAGGCTCAAAGTATCTTTTCCGGAGTTTTTCATCAAGTCCGAGTATATTTGCTCCGCCGTATACACCAAGTACTGCTTTATCAACCACCCCCTTGCTAACATCGGTGGCCTCAATATTATAATTAAACCCTAAATGGGTTGTTTTATAATTCTCAAAAATCATTGCCATAGTAAGGGCTTCTTCGCCGGTAGAACAACCTGCGCTCCAGATTTTAAATAAAGAGTTACGGTTGTTGGTGAATTCAGGCAAAACAACCTCTTTTAAGAAATCAAACTGTTCATTTTCACGAAAAAACTCAGTTTTATGGGTCGTTAACTCATCAATCATGCATTGTTGCTCTCCCGATCGTTTTCCTACGGCTGATAATGCATATTCGATATATTCAGGAAAAGTATAAATACCGGTAGCTTTTAATCTTTTAATCAGCCTTGAGTTAACCATCACAATTTTAATGGGTGCTAACTTTACACCCAGATTTTTAAGCATAAACTCCTGAATTCTTTTAAATTCCTTTTCCTGGAGCTTTTGGCTGTATATACTTGCAGTTGCTGTATAATCCACTTAAGTTATTTTCAAAAAATAAATAAAACACACCGGATATTATTCCAGGTCAAAATTTTCGGCACGCAATTCTATAATTTCGTCAACTGAGAAGATTTTATCAGCATTCAATAACAATACGAAATCATCGTTAATTTTCAAAACGCCATTCAGGAACTCTGTTTTTGATTGCTTTCCAACAGTTGGAAGCTTCATAATGTCGGCATTATCATATTTAACGACTTCATTCACATTGTCGACCAAAGCGCCAAGTTTAATTTCTTCGCCTTCAGAGGTGATATTGATTACCAACACACAAGTTAAAGATGTAATTTCGGCTTTTTCCATTCCAAATTTCACCCGTGTATCAACTAATGGGATAACTTCTCCCCTTAAGTTGAAAACGCCCAGCATATATTCCGGAGACTTGGGTACTTCAGTTACTTCCTGATACTCCAATATTTTTTCAACATGCTCAACATTCAGGGCAAAATTCTCTTTATCCAGAGAAAAAGTCAGATAAGTTTGGTATAACTCTTCCATATCTAAAATATTTATTTTTTCGAAAACTCGGTTACAATTTTATTAACATCTAAAACTAAAGCGACTGTTCCGTCGCCCAGTATTGTTCCTCCTGAAATAAAGTTCTGGTTTTTATAATGTTTACCCAGCGGTTTCAATACAGTTTGATTTTCACCTACAACGCTGTCAACAATCAGTACCACTTTTTCATTTTCGAATGAAACAATAACCATTTCGCGCCGTTCGGGCACTTTGCCCCCTATGTTAAAATCAGCACGTAAATCGAAATAAGGAACCTGAACACCATCAATATCAATTACCTGACTCAGCTTCGATTCACTCTTCAGTTTATCAAATGCTAAAATTTTATCAACCTGTACAAGCGGTATAATGAAGTTACGATCGTCGATATGTACCTGTAACCCATCTATAATTGAGAGCGTTAACGGTAACTTAACCACAAAAGTTGTCCCCTTGTTTTTTTCGGTATTAATTTCAATTGTTCCCCGTATGTCGGCAATATTGCGTTTCACTACATCCAGGCCAACTCCACGTCCCGAAACGTTTGATATTTTCTTTGCAGAAGAAAAACCGGGCAGGAATATCAAGTTCAGAATATCTTTGTCGCTAATATTTTGATCGGGCGTCAATAATCCCCGTTCTATTGCAATTCTCCTGATTACTTCATAATCTATACCTTTACCATCATCAATTATTTTTATTATAACATTATTGCTTTGATGGTATATTTTCATTTGTATGTTACCTGCTTCGGGCTTACCTGATGCTATGCGTTCTTCTGTATCTTCAATTCCATGATCTACACAGTTTCGGAGAATGTGCATAATCGGATCTGATAGCTGCTCAATAATTTTTTTGTCAAGAACCGTATCCTCTCCCTCGGTAATAAACTCAACTTTTTTATCGAGCTGAAGCGATAAGTCGTGCACCAGTCGTTTGTACCGGGTAATGGTAACTCCAAAAGGAACAAGCGATATCGTAAAAGCATTGTCGCGCAATTGTCGTGAGAATGATCCGTACTTCTCAGCTACATTATTTAACCGTTCATCCCCTATTTCATCCGATAATAAATTCAAACGAGCCTGCAGGGTTACCATTTCACTCACCAGGTTCATTAACATGTCAATTTTATCGGTAGAAACCCTGATGCTGCTGATAATCTTACCATTTTTATTGCTATCGCTGTCAGATTTTTGCGTTTGAACTTGTGATGTTTGTTTTTCTTCGGCTACATGTTTCTGGATTTTATCCGAATATTCTTTAACAAAATCAAATATTTCGGTTTCGGATATTTTAAAAAGTTCGTCTTTTCGCTTTTCCAGTTCCTCTCTAAAACCATCTGCCATAAACAAATCACCATCACTCAGCTCTTCTATTGTCAACGAAAATGATTCGTTTGCCCACTCAAAAACATTTTCAATCGACTCAAGTGGCTGCACTGTTGATAAGAAAACAATCCATTCGGACTTTTTGTTAACTTTTGAAAAATTATTTACACTTACTTTATCTGAGTATGAAGAGAAAGCCAGGCTCTCTCCCATCAATGTAAGCTCTTCAATTAAAAATTTAGGATGCTCAAGATCGGCAGGGATCGCATTCTCCGGAACAACTTTAATAAAATAGGAAGACACAGCACGAGGTTCTTTCTTGCTTTTCTGGGGTTCTGATGAAGATGATTGATCCTGCGGAGAAGCATTAACATCGTACAATTCAATTTTACGACATAAATTGGCGAAACGTACTTTTTCTTCATCGTCCAGATTCTCGTTTGTTGCCAGTAACGTTTTTAAAACATCAATGGTTTCAAGCGAAATGTCTTTTAACCCGGAGGTAAAATCAATACTTCCGGTACGTACTTTATCGTAAATATCCTCTAAATCGTGTGTTACCTCAAGTACTTTATCAAAACCAAGCATCCCACCACTTCCTTTTATGGTGTGCACACTTCTGAATATCTGATCAATTGTATCCGAGTCAACCGAATCAACTTCGGTAGATAATAAAATATCTTCCAACTCATTAATCAAATCACGGGTTTCTTCAACAAAACTACCCCTCAGTTGATCAATTGTTTCTGCCATTTTTCTTTTTTTAAGTTCCCCTGAAACGAAGGATATTATATAGTCTGCAATTTTAATAAAGGTAAAAATATTAAATGGAATTATAACCAGTTTTATTTACCCTTTCCAAATTAAGCTGTTAAAATACATGTTTTAGATTTTTAAAAAAAATTAATCTGCATTAATTCAAAATATAACCATTTTGTAACACTTATTAACAACCAATAAGTGAATTTTATATTTCGCTTTATCTGGTTTTTGTTACGTATTTTACGTACATTGAATCATGTTTTTGTCTCATTTTTGTATGCAAAAATAATTTACTACACCAGAAAACTTTATTATGCAGCAAGAAATTATATCTGTTGATTTAGGCGGAACCAATATCAGGATTGGAACAACGGCAAACGGCAAGGTCGATAATATAACCAGCCTGAAATTGGTTGATAAAAACGATTTGCAAAAAACACTCCTGCAAATTGCAAAACTAATTGAATCAAAAACATCGGCACAAACAACCGGCATCGCCATAGGTGTACCATCGGTAGTTGACACCCGCCGGGGGATTGTATATGATGTAACTAACATCCCTTCATGGAAAGAAGTGCATTTAAAATCGTATCTCGAAAACAAACTAAAACTCCCCGTGCTCGTTAACAACGATGTAAACTGTTTCGTACTAGGTGAGCACCGATACGGAGCTGCAAAAGGACATGGATCGGCTGTTGGTCTGGCTATTGGAACGGGCCTCGGGGCAGGTATCATTATAAACAACAAGCTTTATGAAGGCAGTAATGCAGGTGCCGGCGAAATTGGTATGCTCCCCTATCTCGAACATGACCTTGAATATTATTGCAGCGGCAATTTTTTTACTCAATTCTATAATATTAATGGCGAAGTGCTCTTTGAAAAAGTCAAAAACAACAATAAAGAAGCCATTTCAGTCTATCATATTTTCGGAAAACATGTAGCCCGGGCTATCAAATACACCCTGTTAACCTTCGATCCTGAAGTAATTGTTCTTGGCGGATCGGTATCTAAAGCTTTTCCCTTTTTTGAGACGGGCATGAAAGATGAACTCACCGATTTTCCTTTTCCAAACTCAGTAAAAAATTTGCAAATAAAAACAGCACAAAACCCCAACAGTCATCTCCTGGGGGCATCTTTACTATTTGAAAACAAATAAAAAATATAGCTATGAAGCGAACCATTACAATTTTTGCATCCATTCTTTTCGTTTTAACCAGTTGCTCACAAAAGCCAGAACGTATGGAAGAAACATTAACCAACTGGAGAATAAGTCCTTCTTCTGAAATAACAGATAATGGCAATATTATTTCATCAGCTGCTTACAACGATTCAGACTGGATTGGGGCAGAAGTTCCGTCAACCGTGATGGGCATTATATCCGAGCACCCTGAATACGAAAACATCCTTACCCCGGAAGCATATTACGAGGCTAATAAAGCGAAGTTTAACAACAGTTGGTGGTATCGCACTCAGTTTGAGGCAAACGAAATGCAACAACACAACACAACGCTACTACATTTCGATGGCATAAGTTACAGTGCCAATATATGGCTGAACGGCAAATTAATCGCTGCATCCGATTCGATATCGGGTAGTTTCAGGCGCTTTGAGTTCAACATCAGCAATTGGGTAACTTCGGGTACCAACACGCTGGCTGTTGAAGTATTCAGACAACGTGACGGCGACTTCGGACTGGGGTTTGTTGACTGGAACCCCCGCCCACTTGATGAGAACATGGGAATATGGCGACCGGTTACAGTTGAAACCGTTGAAAAAATACAGATAAAAAACAGCTATGTGAGAAGCGAAGTAAACACACAAACGCTTGATGAAGCATGGCTGACAACAGGTGCAACACTTAAGAACTTTACAAATAAGCAGGTTGATGGCGCTCTAAAAATAACATTTAACGGAAAGCAATATGAGTACCCGGTTTCATTACCTGCCGCCGCTGAAAGAGAAATCACATTAACCCATAATGATATACCCGGCTTTTATGTTGAAAACCCTGATTTATGGTGGAGCAATGGATTGGGAGAACCTCATCTTCACCAAATGGACATAGAATTTACAGCCGGAAACAAGATGTTAGATTCTGAGAACATTGAATTTGGCATACGCGAAATTGAAAGTTATTTCAACGAAACCGGCAAAAGAGGATTCAAACTTAATGGCAAAGAGATACTGATTAAAGGCGCGGGCTGGACTGACGATATCTTCCTGCGTGACACCCCTGAAAGCAACGAGCTACAAGTGCAATATGTTAAAAACATGGGGCTAAACACCATACGTTTTGAAACAGTTTGGGGCACCACCAGCGATATTTATTCACAGTGCGACCGCAATGGGATATTGGCCATGGTAGGATGGAGCTGCCAATGGGAATGGGAAAATTACCTTGGCAAAACCTGCGATGATTTTGGCGGGGCCTCAACAGAAGAAGATTTCGACTTGCTTACCGATTACCTGCGCGACCAGATTCTTTGGCTCCGTAACCACCCATCAATTTTTGTATGGCTGGTAGGCAGCGACATGCTCCCCCGTCCTGAATTAGAAAAAAGGTACATCGAAATATTTGAAAAATATGACGATCGCCCGTGGCTGGGTGCAGCTGCCGACCGAACCAGTGAGTTATCAGGGCCTACCGGCGTAAAAATGCATGGCCCATATGAATACGTTGGACCATCGTATTGGTATATCGACAAAAAATTTGGCGGAGCCTACGGTTTTAACACCGAAACCGGCCCCGGAACTCAATTGCCTGTAAAAAAATCGATCGAAAGAATGCTGCCCGAAGACAAACGCTGGCCGCTAAACGAATACTGGAACAAGTATTGCACTACATCGGCTACCGCTTTAAACAGTATGGATGTGTTAACCAATGCCATCAACCAACAATGGGGAAAGGCTGAAAGCTTTGATGAATACGTTATGAAAGGCCATTTGGTAAATTACGAGGCAATACGCGCTATGTTTGAAGCCTTCAGGGCTAACCGTCCGCAAGCCACCGGAGTCATTCAGTGGATGCTCAACTCGGCATGGCCTTCGTTTTACTGGCAGTTATACGATTATTACATGGTTCCTACCCCGGCATATTACGGAACAAAAAAGGCTCTGGAGCCGGTTCAACTCGTATACAATTATAGAAATCACACCATTGCAGCTGTTAACGAACAGATGCAAGCGCATGAAAATGCAAGAGCTACAATCACGTTGTACGATGCATCGTCAAACAAAATAAAAGAATATCAGAAGGTTGTGACAATTCCTGCAAATGGCAATATTGAATTTGCAGAAATTGGGAAACCGGACGAAACTACTTTGCTTTTCCTTGAACTTGAAGATAAAAATGGCAATAAGATCAGCGATAACTTTTACTGGATTTCGGAACGCGAAGAGAAGTATAAGTGGGAAGAAACCAACTGGGTGTATACCCCGATGGAACAACATGCCGATTACAAGGCACTAAACAACATGAAAACTGCATCGGTAACAATCAATGCTCAAATGATCTCTGAAACAAGAATAGAAGTAGAGCTTAATAACTCATCAGATGTTGTTTCGATGTTCAACCAGCTTAAATTACATGATTCAGAAGGAGAATGGATTATACCGGCTTTTTATTCCGACAACTATTTTAGCATGGCCCCGGGTGGACGTAAAACCATTGACATTGAATTACCCAAAAACAGCAAAGGTGATCTATGGCTTGAAATAAGCGGCTTTAACACCACCACAAAAAGCATAAAACTTTAAACAGCATTCAATGCCCAAAGTACTTTTACTTGCAGATTTCGCCGAGGAGTATTTCAAAAAAATACTTCTCGGCATTGCCCGTTATTCAAAAGAACACGGCCCCTGGATATTTTGCCGGATGCCCTACTATTATCGCGATGAACCCGGAATATCAGGTGTGGTTGAATGGGCAAAAGAATGGGGTGCCGACGGCATTGTTGCCCAGCTAAACAATAACGACGACCGGCCTGAACTCAAAAATTCGGGCATACCCCTAATTGTTCCCGATTACAAAGAACGGTTTAAGCATGTACCCAACATAACCGGCAACTACTATGAAACCGGCAAAAATGCAGCCAATTATTTCCTACAAAAAGGGTATAAGAATTTCGGGTTTTACGGTTATTCTTCTTTCGTTTGGTCGCGCGAGCGCGGGCTGGGATTTTCTGAATTACTTGCAGAAAAAGGGCACCAGGTATCATTTTTTGAAGGCGACCCCGACCCGAACCACGAAATGTGGTACTATAAACCTTCGGCACTCAGCCGCTGGCTTTCCAACCTGCCTAAACCAGTAGCCATAATGGCCTGCGACGATAATTGCGGGCAACAAATAACAGAAGCATCAAAGGTATCGGGCATCAAAATACCCGAAGAAATTGCTGTAATTGGCGTAGATAACGATCAGCTGATTTGTACCATGTCTGACCCTCAGCTTTCGAGTATCTCCCTCGATGCCGAACAAGGAGGATACGAGGCAGCTGCCATGCTCGACCGTATGATGAAAGGCGAAATAAACGGTTATGACATTGTAGTACAGCCAAAACAAATAAAAACCAGATCATCAACCGACATATACGCAACGGCCGATAAGCAAATAGCAAATGCGTTGAAACACATCCATCAACACTTTACTGCCGATTTGCCCGTTTCTGAAGTTTTACAAAACGCTGCTCTGTCGCGCCGTGCGCTCGAAATAAAGTTCAAACGTACAACCGGAAAAAGCATTCATCAATATATTAATCAACTAAGAATAGAAAAATTCAGCCGTTTGTTAAGCGAAACAGATGTCCCCATAGCACAAGCTGCATACGAATCGGGCTTTACAGAAATTAAAAACATCGCCCAGCAATTCAAAAAAGCAAAGGGGCTTACACCATCGGCGTTTCGGAAAAAGAACAGAAATAAATAGTACTTGCCCAAAAAGCCCAATTTCTGCGTTACGCCCTTTCTGAAAACAGTCATCCCGAGAATCGGGACTCCTTGATTTTCAGAAAGGCCAAGCCTTGAAATTGAACTTTTCGATTCAAGCACTTGAAAA
>JAQIDF010000381.1 GCA_027858145.1 Prolixibacteraceae bacterium
GGAGGAGCATGTGTTGCTATTGCCAGCGACTGGAACCCGGGTTCGGCCCCCATGGGCGATTTACTAACCCAGGCCTGCATCCTCGGGGTTTATGAAAAACTAACCATTGCCGAAACACTATCGGGGATAACCAACCGGGCAGCAAAAGCGCTGAATTTAACCGACCGTGGAATTTTAAAAGCGGATAAAATTGCCGATATTGCTGCTTTCAAAACAAACGATTTCCGCGAAATAATATACCGGCAGGGCATGTTGCGCCCGGCTGTTGTATGGAAAAATGGCGAAACAGTATAAAATGCACAACTTTACTTGTTATAGGTTAAAAAACAGAAACGATGGCACAAATTATTGAATGCGTTCCCAATTTCAGCGAAGGGAACAACATGGACATCATAAAACAAATTACCAACGAAATTGAAAACACTGATGGCGTTAAATTGCTCGATGTTGACCCGGGAAAGGCAACAAACCGCACCGTGGTAACCTTTGTTGGCGCGCCCGAACAGGTATGCAAAGCAGCTTTCAGTGCCATAAAAAGGGCATCGCAACTAATTGATATGAGTAAACACAAAGGAGAACACCCCCGCTTTGGTGCAACCGATGTTTGCCCGCTTGTTCCGGTTGCCGGTATTACCATGGACGAAACCGTTGAGTTAGCCCGGAAACTGGGCGAAAGGGTTGGAAACGAACTTGGGATACCTGTTTACAATTATGAATTTGCCGCCTCGGAAGAAAAACGCAGGAACCTTGCCAATTGCCGCTCGGGCGAGTACGAAGGGCTACCCGACAAACTAACGCAGCCTGAATGGAAACCCGATTTCGGCTCGGCAAAATTCAACGCCACTGTGGCTAAAACCGGCGCTACAGCTATTGGCGCCCGCAATTTCCTGATAGCTTATAACATTAACCTCAACACAACCTCAACACGTCGTGCCAATGCACTGGCTTTCGATATACGCGAGAAAGGCCGCGTAAAACGCGAAGGCGGCAAACTAACCGGTAAAATCATTACCGACAAGAATGGTAACAAAGCTTACGAGCCGGGCATGCTCAAATGCGTAAAAGGTATTGGCTGGTATATCGAAGAATATGGCATAGCACAGCTCTCGTTCAACCTTACCGATATTACCGTTACCTCGATGCACCAGGTTTTTGAAGCTGCCCGCGAACGTGCCCGGGCAAGGGGCATGCGCGTTACAGGCTCCGAACTGGTTGGCATGGTTCCGCTACAGGCCATGCTCGATGCCGGAAAACATTTTTTAAAGAAACAACAACGTTCAACCGGAATATCAGATGATGAGATCATAAAAATTGCCGTTAAATCGCTTGGGCTGGATGATTTAGCGCCTTTCAACCCAAGAAAAAAAATTATAGAATACCTGATGGAAGAACCCGGCCAGAACAGCCTCACAAACCTCAACTTGCAGGATTTTGCAGAAGAAACAGCCAGCGAGTCACCAGCACCGGGTGGTGGTTCAATTTCAGCGTACATGGGAGCACTGGGTGCAGCACTAGGCACTATGGTGGCCAATCTTTCGGCACACAAACGCGGATGGGACCACCGCTGGGAAGAGTTTTCAAACGTGGCCGATAAGGGCAAACAATACCACAACGAATTGCTTAAAATGGTTGATGAGGACACACGCGCCTTTAATGCCATCATGGATGCTTTTGCCATGCCCAAAAACACCGAAAAGGAAAAGGAAGCCCGCAAAGAAGCAATCGACTGCGCAACCCGATACGCCATTGAAGTGCCGTTAAAAGTGATGCGCCTTTGCTATGATTCGATGGAAGTTATGAAAGCCATGGCCGAAACCGGAAACCCCAACAGCATTACCGATGCAGGCGTTGGGGCACTTGCTGCATGTGCCGGGGTAAAAGGTGCATTTTTAAACGTGAAAATCAATACCAAAGGCTATTCCGACACCAACTTTGTTGAAAAAGTGCTGAATGAAGGTGATGAACTTGAGAAAGCAGCAATTAACGCTGAAAAAGAAATCATAGATATTGTTAACAAGAAGTTTTAACCGGGGAGCATGCTACCCGGTCCGGCTCCGGCACACTAATCTATTACATCTATATCCCCAACATTTTTAGTCACCAAACATTCGCGGGCATCGGTCTCTTCGGGGCGAAAGTGGCAGTTGATGAACTGCACCTCATCGGTATGTCTGATGTAAAAGCCCCAGGCCGGGGTATTTCCAAACTTACTACCCTCGGGGTAGTTGCCGTCGTACTCCATTACCCGCTGACCGGTTTTCTGCACACCACCTTTTAATGTCAGGTCAATATCTTCAAAGGTTACATTCTGAATGTTATGCCCTTGTATTCCGGTTATTATTGAAGGATATTGCTGCGTAAATTCTCCTCCGGTTATGTTCTTAAAATAAATATTAGAAATTGTTCCGATGCGTGTTTTACGCCCGGGAACCGTACGTCCCCTGTCGGCCAGTAAAATAAAAAAAGCTTGTCCGCAGTTGCGGATATCACAATCGCTGAATTTCAGGTTGTCGATATATGCACCATCCATCGATTCAACAACAATTCCTGTGTTTTGGTGTGCATTTTTCAATGTTAGTCCCGACACATCAAAGTTCATAAAGCTGCCCAAACCATCTGTGCCCAGTTTAAAGCAATTGCCTGCATCAACATTCAGTTTATCGATGGTACAATTGCGTACCACCACATTTTTGCAGCCATATTCACTCCCGCTTTTAAAACATATCCCGTCATCTTCCGATTTAATATCGCAATTTTCGATAAGAACATTATGACAGTCCACAATATCCACCCCGTCGCGGTTAGGCGTAAGCGTGCCTGAATCAATAGTAAGATCCCTCACCGTTACAGTGTCGCACTCAATGTAAACCTGTGTCCAGCATGCCGGATCAAGCAGCGTAAGGCCTTCTACAGTTATGTTTGAAGATGCCACGAAAGCAAAAATACCGGGGCGATCTTTCTCTGTTCCCAGTTCTTTGGTGTTCATCCACGGATCAAAATCGCCCTGCCCATCTATTGTGCCGGCACCGCTTACTGTTACATTTTCAACATGGCTGCCATAAATCAAACGCCGCTGGCAATCTTCCAGCATACGGTTCGGGTAGCGGGTTTCAATTAGTTTGGACGGGTAGTATAGCTGGCCATCATTTTGAATGCCCAGCAGTGTAGCCGTTGAATCGATAAAAAGGGTCATGTTGCTTACCAATGTTAATTGTCCGGTAAGAAAAACACCATCGTGCAGGTAAACCGTTCCGCCGGTTTTGGCACAAGCATCAATGGCACGTTGAATCGCTTCCATATCAATGGTTTCACCGTTGCCCTTTGCTCCGTATTCAAAAACATCATACACAGGAGGATTCATCTTTGCATTAACAACAAAACTTAAAGCGAGAATACTAAGGATAAGGAATACTTTCTTCATAATGTTAGTTTGATTTTTTGCCCCAGTATGTTTTTCTGATATGCTTTGCCGTTCCGGCATATACAAAAGTTACACGGCGCGGGGTAGCTTCCCAGTCAACTTCGCGTTCAACACATACTACAACATTACCTAATGTAAGTTGTTTTTTAGCCTCGTTGTAACTCCAACTGCCTGTTAAAGCCCCTGTCATTGTGCCATCGGTGTTTAAGGTGAGTGATGACGCTGTATTTTGTTGGGCATACTTGTATTCGAGATTAATGTGTTCCCATGTCCCAACAAGCGAGTCTTTGGTTATGGTACCATAATCGGGTACAGCAGCATAACGTTCGGGCAAAGCTATAGGCCACAGGTTATCGGGCTCGTCGGGTGAAGCCGGGCACCAAACAATGCGGCGTACATGCCCCATCATAATAGCATTTGAAGCATTGATACCAGGCAGATCTTTAGGCAATCGCCCCTGCGACATGTAGAACCATTCGTCGGTATTTTCCTTTTGGAAGATGGCACAGTGCGATATGCCAACCCACCCATGACTAAGATTGAATTTGTATGGATGGGTCACGATTGGGTAGCTGTCACCACGCCCGTTGGTAAAGTTTCGTCCGGTGATATCGTA
>JAQIDF010000139.1 GCA_027858145.1 Prolixibacteraceae bacterium
TAGGTACCATCGCCATTATCGGCGACCCAGGCTTTTGATACAAATTTGTCATCTGTATCATTATTATCGCTTGCTATAGTTTGAGTTAGTGTGATTATCCCAACAAAAATCAGCACGAAAATTCTTAGTTTGTAATTCATAGTATCCTATTTATGTTTCCAATTGCTAAAGTTTAGTATTTTTTCAACATTATATGAAGCGGCCTCCTTGTTGCTTAACTGATGCGACCATTCTACCCTGTTTTGGACATCTGCTCCCGGGCCGTAATTCTGATATTCGGCATAAAATGCTGTTTTTTCCCTTTCGGGTTTATCCCAGTTATGCCAGCCTTCGGGGCGAATGTGGATTCCCAGATGACAATTCATAAAAACCACTTTGGCATAATCGCGCCACGGGCGACCAAGGTATACTTTGGTTATTCCGGGGGCAGCTGTAATCCTGCAATCTTTAAACACATAGCCAAAATTTACATTTTCGGGTGTTGATGCGGCTGTAATAAACGAGTGCTTTTTGCAATGAATTTCGCAACGCTCGAATAAAGCCGTTGCCGAACCAAAAATAAAATCGGTGGTTCCTTCAATTTTACAATCGCGGAAATACTGACGATACAAATCGCCCGAAGCATATAAAGCATCCTGATTCCCTTTTATATGGCAATTGGTAATTAAACAATGGTCACCTTGCATGAACAAAGCAACAGCCTGCCCGCGCATCCCTTCCCGGTTTTCAATGGTAAGTTTCTCAAGTTTAATGTCGTTACCTCTCACCTTCATGGTATACGAAGTTCCGGTTGTAATATCACCTTTCCCGGCATAATCATCGTAGGTAATCACCGTTTTGCCAATTCCCTCACCCAGAAAATGAATGTTGTTTTTACCTTTTGGCACAACCAGTTTTTCATTGTAAGTTCCGGCTTTGATGTAGATCACAGAAGTAAGCTCACCAGGTTCTGTTGCATTAATGGCATCTTGTATCGATTTAAAGTTACCAGATCCGTCGGATGCAACTATAATCTGATGTTCGGGTGATGAACATTGTACAAATGCCAGGATGCACATTATTAAAATTGAATACAGAAATCGTGTCGCCATAGTTATTTTTTTATATGATTTTCATCGTTAAAAAGCCGACCGGTTATTCCCCAGGTGTCCAACCGTTAAAAATATTCGCCAACGTGTATTCGTTCCGTTGTGTTTGTGTAAGCTGATGAGACCAACCAACCCTTTTTTCGGAATTCGCACCTGCTCCTGAGCTATTGAATTCAGCATAAAAGGCGGTTTCTTCATTCGACTCTTGTCCCCAATTGTGCCATCCCTCAGTTTTAATAACATCACTCATTTCGCACCCGATAAATACCGTTTTTGCATAAGGCCGCCACGGACGTCCGAGATAAACTGAATTTTCATCAGCATCACCATGGATTTTGCAATTTAAAAAAACAAAACCAAAACGGGTATCCTTATCGGTTGAAGCAGCGGTAATGTATCCATGTCGCTTGCAAAAAATTTCGCATTCGTCAAAAACAGCCGTTGACCATCCGAAGATAAAATCTACTGTCCCTTCGATATAGCAATTTTTATAGTATTGGCGACTGTTTTTACCATGCGGGTAAAGTGTATCCTGAAATCCCAGAAAGCGGCAATTACTGAAAAACACCCTGTCGCCGTCAACACGAACGGCAACTGCCTGACCTACCGGGCCTGCCGAATTCTCAAAGGTGATATTCCGGGCCGTAAAATCATTACCAAACACAAAGAACCCCGAAGACCCTGTAGTCCCCATTTCTTCACCAAAAACATTCTTCTTTGAGGCATAGTCATCATTGGTTATAATTGTTTTCTCAACATCTTCACCCATAAAAGTGACTTGGTTTTTTGATGCAGGCAATACCAGCTTTTCTTTATACACACCGTTTTTTATAAATATCACGGTTTCTGTTTTCCTGAAATCGGGAACTGCATCAATGGCATCCTGAACGGTTTGAAAATCGCCCGAGCCATCGGCTGCTACAACAAAGTCATATTCATCAGCGAATACTGAGAACTGAGAAAACAATGTGATAAAAACAAAAATTAAAATTGATGAAAACAACCTCATAGAACAATTGTATTTAGTTGATTAATAATTTGCGGGTTTGCAAACGATTATCAGCACTTGTAATTTTAACAATATACAACGCACCTTTACTTAAAAGTACAGACATTTGAGCATTCTGACCCTGAATGTTTGAAGATACCAGCTTCTTACCAGAAAGATTATACACTTCAATTATTTCAATTTGCTGATTACCCTGAACATTTAAATAGCCCGATGAATCGTAATTGATTTTGTAATTACCGGGTTTGTTTTTAATATGGTTCGAGGATGTTTTGTCTTCAACGTTAACCAGTTCTGCGCCCTCATTCTGTCCTTCAATGATATCGGCAACAAGACTGTTCAGGTAAACTTCAACATTCGGATATCCACCATCAACAGTAGCTTCCTGAGCATCGCCAGCATTTTCGGGGTCCAGACCGTTAGCCAGCTCCCATTCATCGGGCATACCATCTTCATCGATATCGGCAGGAGCATCACCCGACTTTAATTCAGGCCAGCCACCTACAGTTTCCTGTGAGTCGATAATACCATCTTCACTGCCATTACCACCATCCATGTAGGTCGCCGTGCCGGTATTTACTTCGTGGATAACCCTTTTGTCAATAGTATCCCTTATATAACTTGCACCTACATATTCCAGTATCTTTTCGTAAGCCATTTCGGCGGTATGAGTCATCACCTCACCGGTTGGATGTGGAGCTTCAATCTTAATATCTTCTTTTTCGGCATCGGATACCGTACCATAACTATGGTGAAACTGGTTAAAAACGCCATAAGTCCAATTGTCGTTGGTCGCACGCTGCGAAGTTTCAAGCACATTGCCATCGATGAAAAACTTACCCCAAATATCCGAAGTTGGTTTTCCTGAGTCTTTTTCTTTATCAATTGAAACAATCCGCTCGGTTTTAGTCGTAGCCGGTCCGGGTTTATAGTAGCAATTTACAATATTCACATTCATAGCCTCGCCACCATAGCAACTGTTGCCATTCCAGTTATATATCACGTTATTACGAAGATCAACTGCATCAGTCAATGCAAAAGCATCGCCATCGCTCTCTCCAAGGCGGGGGTTACGGCTATCGTGATGTGCCAGTAGGTTGTGATGGAACGATGCATTTTTACCGCCCCAGATACCACCATATCCGTGTGAATTTTTATGGTGAACTGAATTTCTGAGACTTTCAGAAATCAGGGACCACTGCAAGGTAAAGGTTTCATTTTGATAAAAAGAAACACACTCATCGGTTGACCAGCTCATTGAACAGTGGTCAATCATTATATTTTTATGATAACGGCCACCAAGGGCATCACCTTCCTGCTGAGCAGCATCGCCCATTCTAAAGCGCATAAACCGAATAATCACATTATCGGCCGATATGGTTACCGGGTAATCTGCCAGTGTTATACCATCTCCCGGGGCAGTTTGCCCGGCAATGGTAATATCTGAATTTCTTATTTTAAGATCATCCTTAAGGTGGATAGTACCTGAAACTTTAAACACAATGATCCGTGAGCCAGTTGCCCCTATTGCTGTACGTAATGAACCCAGTGTATAATCGTCGTTTAAATGAGTTACGTAAATTACCTGTCCTCCCCGTCCACCGGTTACATACTTCGCATGTCCGCT
>JAQIDF010000505.1 GCA_027858145.1 Prolixibacteraceae bacterium
GAACATTCTGCTTAACGAATTGGACAAGGAACTCACCAAACGAGGACTTCGTTTTATTCGTTATGCCGACGATTGCAGCATTTTTCTAAAGAGCAAACGCTCGGCAAGAAGGGTGCTGAAAGGAGTAACGAAATTTATTGAAGGTAAACTTAAATTGAAGGTTAATACCGACAAGACAAGCATTTGCACCAATGATTAAATAAGCTTCTTTCGGCAAAAATTTGGATTCGGAGGTTGGCTGTTTAATGAGTTTGTTCAATAGATTCTACTAACTTCTGCAATTCATAAACAATATCCTGAGCAACTTCATTTTTTGATTTTAAGGGGTAGTGATTTATTGTGCCGTCTCTTTTTAATATAGAAACCCGGTTGGTATCGAAGCCAAAACCTTCATCCTTTTTTGGGCTGTTTATTACAATGGCGTCGAAACTTTTTGATTTCAACTTAATGGCAGCATTATCAAGTACATCGTTTGTTTCAAGGGCAAAGCCAATCGATATTTGTTTGCTGGTTTTAATCTTGCCAAATTCGAAAGCGATATCCGGGTTTTTAACAAACTCAACTAGAGCAACCTGTTCCGATTTCTTTATTTTGCAATTGGATGGGTTTTTAGGCAGGTAGTCGGCTACTGCTGCTGCAAAGATGGCCACATCTACCAGATAAAAATATTGTTTACAAGCCTCAAACATTTCATTGACTGTTACCAATTGAACCACATTTTCTACTGGAACTGTGTGTTGCATGGAAACAGGACCAGAGACCACAATCACCTCTGCACCCTGATTGTATAATACATCGGCAATGGCAAATCCCATTTTGCCGCTCGATTCGTTGGTAATAAACCTTACCGGATCGAGATATTCGCGTGTTGGATCTACTGTGATGAGAATCTTCTTACCTTTCAAATTGTTTTCCATAGTTCTGATTTTTAACTCACCATTTTGTGAAATCGTATTTTATCTTCTTCAATTTTAATTGTAACAGTATGGCAATGGCTTGGATACGTTATTGTAAAAGCATTTAAGCCGATCAAATAAATGTAAGCCTCTTTGTTGTTGTAGAAACCAGTGCATTCAATTGTTCCTGAAGGTGAATAGCGCGTAACCTTAAGCAGTGACTTTACCGTTTCGACATGAAACCACGATCCTGCTCCTTCGCCTGCCAGCCATTGCGCGTTTTCAGGAATATCGGGGTGCTTTTCGGGCTGTAGTAAGACCGAATTTAAGAACTTTTGATCGGGCTTAAACGATGGACAAGCGGGTTGTTTACCACTCAGGTTTTCAATAATCGTTTGATTTCCGAAGGAATGTACATTGTTCAATGGTGTTGGTGTAAGCGGAACCATGAAATACAACCTGAAAAGCTGTTTCCAATTGGGTTTTCCTGCCCGTAACACGGTGTTTACAAAGCGCGAACAGTTGCTTCCCTTGTATCGGAACGGACCATAAGGGATTGGACTTATAGCCTGCATTTCCAACGCTTTTTCATAAGTCTTTTCAAAATTGATGGGTGCATACGATGCGTGCAATTTTCCGTCGCCATGGCACGATGGGTTTTGTTGAAGTTCATTCAATATTTCGGTGAAATTCAAAAGCTTTTTTCCATCCACAGATATCTTTGGTACTGTTTGAACGGTTAAATCGGGGTCGGTAATGGCTCCACGTGCCCTTCCGTGCTGAAAGGGTGAATGATACCGTCCGAAATCGAAATAGAAACATTTTTCGTGTTCACTATCGACCAAAACCAGTGCGGCATGTCCGACTTTGTAATAGTTGTTTTTGCTGATCCCTAACCCCGAGGTGATCCATTCGTACCAGGCTCCCGCTTGTTTGCAGTAGGTTTCGGGCCAGGCAATGGCAATGGCAAATCCTGTAGGTTTATTCGTTGTGGTCATAGCTGAATGGAATGATTGGTATTTTTGATCAAATCGGAATAATTCATTTCCAAGTTACTGCTTTCATAAATTATTTGCGTGGTGCTAACGGTTTTCAATCCCCCTTCGCGCTCCATAATCACATTTACCGCATTATCGTTGGTGTGTTTACCGGAATGGAATTGCATTAAATTGGAAGCCGATGGGTTCATTTTGTTTTCTTTCAGAAATTGATTGAACCACAATTTCCGCTCCTTTCGGTTGGCTTCGGAATACAATGTTACCGAAGACCAGATGTAAAACTGGTTGGTGTTGAGTTGCCGATGGTGTTTGTCTTTCCCATCCCAAATTAACTCGCTGAACGAGGTGATTTTATTGTCATCAAAATCGATGGTCAACAAGGTGAACGGTTCGGTATGTGTGAGCGATTCAGCATTGAAAAGCTGATCGGGATTCAATCTGGCCCTTGCCGCATCAATTAATACTTTGCCCCTACTGTGAGTGTGCAATGGTTGTTTGGTGTGAGGGACGAATGCCCCGTTGAGCAAACAAACCACACGTCCTTTATTGCTCATGGCAATCCACGAACCTCCGGCCAACGCATCTTTGGGATAGCAAAGGGTGGTGTCGTCGTGTTGGTATTTTTGCGGAACAATGGTATCGCGAAATGCCTTTTCGTCGCGGTTCGATGTGAGAACGAACCCTTTGGGTTGCGGCATGTAGGTTACTGTGCACATGAGTTGTTCCGGTAACGAATGGTTGAATAGGCCACGCCAAATTGTTCGTCGACCAATTGTTTACGGTCGATGGCAATCAAACCCGTTTTAATGATGGCCTGATGGTGAATGCTGTGTTCGATGCAATAAGCCAACTCGCGGCTCACCGATGTGGAAATCCTGTTATCCTGAATCCCATCGGTTGAGTAATCTGCTTCCATCAATACCGGACTATTTAAATCGAGCGTTTTTAACCCGTCAATAATCCGGTTAATGGTTTCAATGGCGAAAGTTGTGTTTTGGGCTATGCGGGCATCGCGTTCGCGGCGGTCGTAACTGATGACCCCGGTAAACGAACCTGAAACCAGCAACAGGTAAAACTCCAGAATATGGCGATAATGCTCGCCAATTGAGGCTCCGAACAGTACTTCGGGACGGGCTGAATAATCATCGCTGTTCAACTTTTCCAATAAACCGCGAAGTTGGTTGAGGTTGTTTTTGGCTGTTTCTATCATGGCTATCTATTTTACTGCGTGTAATTTTCTAAAAGGATCATCAATTCCGGCAAACTTCAGCATTTCGTTGTAATCAACATGGTCGTCGAGGTGCTTGCCGTAGTGTGCTTTCACAATTTTGAAGTTTTCGTCGATAAAGAAATCGGCAGGTAAAAGAGCCATGGAGGCATCTTTGTCTTTTTCGGCAGGTAAACCCAACGCTTTGGCTTCGCGGTTGGCTGTTTTCATATCGGCCGAGAACATGGTACGCACTACACCCATCATGGATGTTCCTACTCCGTATTGGTCGTAAATATCTTTCTTCGGATCGCCAATCAACGGCCATGGACTAATTCCCTGATGAAAGGCGCTCTTTTTCAGTGTTTCGGCTGAACTTTCGAACAAAAACAACAACTGAACATCTTTCTGTTTGAAGCTGATATTGTTCAGCATAATTTGGTGAACCCGGCGGTTGCAAAACGGACAGTTAACGTTGCGAAAAAATCCCAACACGATTTTCTTTCCTTTGAAATCGGATAGACTAACTTGTTTTCCATAAATATCGACCGCTTTAAAATCGGGGGCTGTTTGACCTACTTGAATCTTCATCATCATCTATTTTAAAAGTTATTTTATCTATTTTGAAAGAATAGACGGTAAGAATTTGATTCCTGACAGATGAGGTAGATTAATTTTGTAAGAGAAGCATTAAAAGAGAAAACACACCCCGAAAGATGTGTTTTAACCAAAAAAAACCTTCCAAATCAAACCTCCCCCAAATGCTATTTTTTGTACACGAAATTGTAAATGAATGGATAAATCTGGCATGCTACACAGAAGCCGAACGCCGCTTCCATGAATGAAAACAGGCCAAGAACTCCGGCAACACTTAAAGCAAGCGTGTTTAAACCGAATACTGTTGCCACCAAAACTATACTGCTAAGCATAAGACCAATTCGTGCGGCAAATATTTTCGGCCCGGCGTTGATCAGTTGAACTTCAAGCGGCAGCAACTTCACAACTTGTTTTGATGTGATGCCTACCAGACTATATTGTGCAAGGCTGGTTCCCCTTAACAGAAAGTCGATAACCATAAACGCCATGAACCAGAAAGAACCTGTATAGGCAAAAACGATCAGGAAAAGAACAGTAAACGCAGCGTTGACTCTAGCTACTCGTTCGTTTATTTTCCGGTCGGATATTGGGCAAAATGCGTAAGTCTTCATATTTCTAATTTTAATTGTTTGGGGAATAGACGAAGCACTTTACCGAACCTGACAAAAAAATTAGAAAGTGATCACTTTCGCCCCACTTTTCAAGTAATCGGAAAGTGGTTTACCCATGCCTTTAACATCGAAATCCAACTTCTTCAGGTCATCGACAACATTATATGCTGTTGCACAAGCAATACAGGCTTCAATCACTACACCATCTTTTTGCATGGTTTTCAGTTTTTCCTGTATTTTAAAGTTCTCGGCAGTCAGTTTTGCCGATGGCCCCCAAATTATGAGGGTAACTTCAGTAAACCATGCGTTTGTTTTGGCCGCATGGGTGTACATTAATGCAACACGTTCGGCCACATACGGATCATCGCTTGTCCATACCACTACCAATTTATCAGAAGCGTCTGTTTTTGTTTCGTTTTGTGCCATTGCTTTTGAATTTAGAAATAATACCAAAATGGTAAATATCAACAGGAATAATTTTGCATTTAAATGTTTCATTTGTATCTAATTTAATAGTGTAAATCAACAAGGCACTCCTATTTCGCGTTGGGCTTTAAATGCTTTGATGTACCATTCAAACTGATCTAAGAAACGTGAGGTTGAATTGTCGATCCGATTGTTTTTAGGAACCAAGTTATCGTCAAACAGATCGCTAATTACTGGAAATGGCAACATAGATGAAATGGCTGGCATGCCCAGTTCGCCCACAATAACCCTGAGATGAACTGCTGCCCTCACGCCTCCAAACGAACCGGCAGAATAGGATGCAATGGCCGATGGTTTGAAATAGTACTCCTGTTGAAAATGATCTAACAGGTTTTTCAATGCGGGAGGAATACTATGGTTGTATTCACCAGTAACGATTAAAAATCCATCAGATTCTTTTAGTAACCGGGCAATTTTTTCCATTGGTTCAGGAGCTGTGCCCGGTTTGTACTCCTTATACATTTTATCCAACAAAGGGAGTGTGTCTTCAAGCGGATCGATCAGATACACGTTAATGCCTCTTTCAAGCAACCTTTTTTCAAGGTATTTTACTGCCTTTATGCCTTGCCTGTCAGAACGGACCGAGCCGTAAATTAAACTGATTGTAAGTGCCATAATTCTTTGAATTAAATTTTAATATCTGACGTATAGGAAAAGAAAACCTGACAATATTTTTAAAGATTTTTTTCTTGTATCGAAGGACATTTTACCGAGCCATAAGAACAGTACACACAACAGTCGCCCGGTTTTGGGCGGAAAACGGATTTGCAGTTTTCGCATTCGTAAAAGAACTGGCATCCGTCGGGTGGCATTTCTTCGGTTTTTTGATGCCCCCAACTGGGACATGTTAGTGTTGAGTATTTGATGATTTCTATAGAATTATGCTGAAATTTATATGTCCTGATGATCCATTTAACACGATTAGTTGTTTTATTTAATTATCCAATATGCCAACCACGAATCAGAAAGATCAGGGCTTCCTATTTTTTCACCCATAACGAATCCACAAAGTAATTCCGACTATCGAAAAATTGTTTTTCTACCTTAAAGCCATGATTTTCAGCGATAGATTCAATCGTTTCTAAATCGAACTTCCGTGATAATTCCATGAAAATGGGTTCCCACTGTTTGAAATGAAAACTTTGCTCCAGTGCGCCGATGTGTACGATTTGTTCTCTTTTCGAAACCAAAAAGCTTTTTACTGCCCCGTTTAGCGGGTTGTATTCGGTGTGCTGTTCAAATTGATCGAGGTTAAAATTGGCATCCAACTCCCGGTTTAAACGGATCAGGTGGTTCAGGTTAAATTTACGGGTATGACCATGAGGGTCGCTATAGGCTTTCATGATCACATCGGGAGATTTTTTCATATCGAAACCAATCAATACTTTATCGCCCTTGTGGCAAAGTGTTGAAAGTTGACCAAAGAAAAGTAAGATCTCTTCGTCGGAAAAATTGCCAATGTTGGCACCCAGAAACAGAATTACCTTTCGGAGACCTGAATAGCCGTTCAGTTTTTTTACCTCCCGGAAATAATCGCCGGTCTTGGCCTTCACCGAAAGTAAAGGCAATTCAAGTTTCAGACTTTTGACCAGTTCGGTGTTTGCCTGATGACTTATGTCGATGGGTATATAATGGAAATTGATCAATTTTTCGACCAGGTGCTGCAACAGAATTTTTGTTTTCAATCCATCGCCCGATCCTAACTCAATCAAATCAAAACTTTGCACCCCTTCTCTGAATGCAAGGGTTATTTGCTCCTTATGTATTGTGAAAATCTCAAATTCACAATCGGTGAGATAATATTCGGGCATTTGCATAATGTCCTGAAAAATCCGGCTACCTTCATCATCGTAGAAATATTTCGACAACAGAAATTTTTGATTTGCTGAGAGCCCACGAAAGGTGTCTGTTGCCAGTTCAGACAGAATTGTTTGTTGTTCCATATTTAACTATTTTTCTCAGGAATACCTGTTTCAAAAGGGTTTTCGGGATCGGCGCTCCACTCGAACCATCCTCCATCGTAAACCGAAACATTGGGCCAGCCCATGAGCCATGCGTTAAACCAGGCTTCGCTGCCGCGCCAACCGGTGCCACAATAAAAGGCCAAATGTTTGTCGGGGGTTATTCCGTTGTTTATCCAGCTATTGGCAACTTCGTGAAACTCGCGGGTTGTATGATCAAAATTTCGATAGTTTTCCATGTGATAGGCATCGCTGCCACAATCGGCAAAAACTGCTCCGGGTATTCGCCCTTTGGGTTCAATGTAATTGTAGCCGCTCACTTCGCCAATGTACTCGCGCCAACTGCGTACACAAACCAGTTCGGCCTTGGTTGAAGCTAATATCAGTTTGGCTTCAGGGGTATCGACAGCCAATTCAGGATGAACAGGAATTTGTTGTCCAAATTCAGCAACAGTTTGTTTGGGTTCATCGGCATAAGAAATTTCATATCCTTCATCTTTCCACGATTGAAATCCGCCGTTCAACACCCTTACATCCTTTACCCCGGAATACAGCATGATAAATGCATTACGGATCGCTCCAATATCACCTGCGGCACTTCCCGGAAATTCATCGGCATTATCGGGGTCCATGTATTTCCCATACATAATAACTGTGGTGTCGGCAGTAATGCCATGCGCTTCAAGGGCTTGTTTCAACTCTTCGGGCGAACGGCGGTTCCATGTTTCAGGAGCTTCCAACGCCAACGTATCCATGTCGATGGCTCCGGGAATATGACCACTCAGATAGGCATCGCGGTTGCGGTAATGGGCATGGACTATCACATATTTGTTGTTGTGATAATGGTCTGGTTTTTCACCCGATATAAGTTGTTTGACCCAGCCTGCTGAAACAAGATTCTGGTAACGTTCGAGTTTTTGCATCGGAAGATTGGGGATGGCCGACCATTCATCAACAAACCGATAGTAAACCGAAACATGGTTAAAGCCCGATTTTTCAAACATAACGGCAACCTTGTCGGTTTCTTTTTTCGTGTAGCTGTAAATAACCAGATGATCATCGGGTTTCAACGCCCTGTGATCGACCATTTCAATCCAATCCATATAGTTTAGCCATTTTGCAGGCAGGCTTTTGGCGTTTTTAATGTGCCCTCCGCGTACTTCGTTCTGAAGTTGCCAGCCATTGTAGGCATCGACCGTACGAACGTCAATTATTTTCATTGATTTACCTGAAAGGTTTATAAGTTCTTTTGTTGTTATTTCTTTCATTCTAAATTGTTTATTGTTTAAATGTGTTCAATGTCAGTAAACCTGCTCACCACTAAGCTGTCTGTAACTAAATCATTAACCTGAAGGTTATGAACATCGTTCACACCATTGGTACGAGCAAATATTTTTAATTCGTTGTTTACTGCATTATAAAAATTCACAAAACCCTTCACCCCTTTTTCTGTATCGAAAAGTTGACGTAACTGTTCGTTTTGAGTGGCTATTCCAGCAGGGCAGGTACCCGTATGGCATACTCTTGCCTGAATGCAGCCAATTGAAATTAGCGAAGCGGTAGCCAATGCTACGGCATCGGCACCAAGTGCAAGCGCTTTTACGATGTCAGCACTATTCCTGAATCCACCAGTAATGCATAAAGTGACATTGCTGTTTACTTTATCGAGGTGTTTGCGAGCCCGGCGAATTACAAAAATGGGAGGTATGCCTACATTGTCCTTTAAAAATTTGGGTGAAGAACCAGTAGCACCACCACGGCAGTCGATCGTAATGAAATCGGGTTCTGCTTGTAAAGCAAAATCAATATCTTTTTCAATATTACCTGATGCGAACTTAATACCCACAGGTTTGCCATTGGTAATTTCACGAATGTGTGCAACCTTTTGTTTGAGATCATCAATTGTATTTAAGCCCGAAAGCCTTCCCGGTGAAATGGAGTCTTCGCCTTTTTTCAGCCCTCGTATTCGGGCAATTTCTTCAGTTACTTTATGACCGGGCAAATGCCCTCCCAATCCGGGTTTTACACCTTGCCCTATTTTTATCTCAACGGCATCGGCTTGTTTTATTGATTCATCGTTATGCGAAAAAGCGGCTGTACCCAGTTCGTAAATATATTTACCTGCAGCTTTTCGTTCATCGGGGAGTAAACCGCCTTCACCTGAACAAGTGGCCGTTCCAACTAACGCCGAACCTTTAGCCAATGCTATTTTTGCCTCTCGCGAAAGGGCGCCAAACGACATGTGTGATACATAAAATGGCATTTCCAACGCTAAGGGATGTCTGGCTGTTTTGCCTATAATGGTACCAGTTTTTATCGGAATATCTTCGTTAAGTGGCATTTTGTGAAGCTGGGCTCCTTTGAAAACCAGCGCATCCAACGTTGGGAATTCTTTTAGTGTTGACATGGCTGAGTTTTCGCTCGTTCCTGTTTGTGCAAGCTTTTGAATTTCGGCTACCTTTTCGTTTTTATTAAAGTTCATTGGCGTAATTTCACCCAAATCGGAAAAGTTAGTGTACCAATGTTGCCCATCGCAAAAAGGTTTATTTTTTGATTTTCCACATCGGCAAAGCGCATAATGTTCAGTCGATTCGGGGTGGTCGTTATCGTTGAATTGGATAGAACCCTTAACGTAATATGAGCCATCTTTGGTAACTACTATTTCGGGATGCATGGAAAACTTGTCATATTTCACACCATCAATAGAATAGCTCAGCGCTCCGGATGGACATTTTTTAATGGTTTCAATGATTTTTTCAACCGTTTCAGCATTTGGATTAATCCATGGTTCAACACCCATTTGAAATACTTTGGGCAATCCATTTGTGCAATTACCAATATGAGCACATATACCCCGGTTATCGTGAATGGTTATGGTTTTACCAACATACGAATCAACAACTCGTGGTTGCCGTCCTTCCAGTTTTTCATCTTTCCAACCAATTTTACCATGTGTGCCATCGCAGAAGGGTTTGCTTTTGCTTTGTCCACACCGGCACAATGCTACTGTACGGTTACTTAACTCGTGAACAAGTTCGTTGTCTGCCGTAATTCTTTCAATGCCTTTTACGACCAAAGGTCCGTTTGGTGATGTACTGATTTTGGATTCCTGCATATTTTTCTGATTGTTCGTTTTTGAATCTTGCTGAATGAGAAGTTCGTATTTTGGCTTATGGTTTTACCTCTACACCTTTCCAAAAGGCCACACGGCCTTTGATACTGCTGGCTAAACCCGAAGGAGTTGGGTAATACCATACTGCATCGTGATTGGTTTTCCCATCGATTTCCAAGTCGTAATACAATGCCGTACCTTTCCAATGGCAAACGGTATGGGTTTCACTATCTTTCAAATACACTTTATTCACTGATTCAAAAGGGAAATAAGCGTTCCCTTCCACATTCACAATGTCATTGCTCTCGGCAATAACTTTATCGTTCCAAATTGCTTTCATTTCAGTATTTATTAAGTTGATTAATAACTATTTGATCTGATGTTATTTTTACTGAGCCTTTAATTTAAGAAAATAATCTGATTAAGGAAGGTTATTTATAATCTCATGAACTGTTGACCGTTTCTTGTAGTCGGGATTGAACTGCCGCCAAACGATTTTGCCATCTTTCCCAATAATGTACGTTGCGGGTATGGGCAATTGCTGGCTATCGTCGGAATGCGACTCTTTCAACTTTGCATTGAGCATGGTGTTGTACATGAAAATTTGTTTGTCGTCGGGCGTGAAAGTGACATTGTAGGCATTCTCAATTTTGTAACCTTCGTCGTAAAGCAAGGTAAATTTGGCCCCGGTTTTTTCTGCCATCTTATCGAGGTATTCCGGTTTTTCGGGCGAAACAGCAATTACGTTTGCCCCTTTGTCGGTGATGAATGGAAGGCTATCCTGAATTTGGCTCAAATGGCGGTTACAAATCGGGCACCACTGTCCGCGATAAAAGATGAGCACTACCGGTCCAGTTTCTAATGCTTTTTGCAAATCGAAGGGCTGATTGTCTGAATCAACAGCTTTGAAAAGTGGTGCTACTGTTCCAACTTGTAAGCCTTTGGCATCTTCAGCTCCACGTTTATCCTGTGCAAACGAATGGGTTAATGTAACGGCCATGATTAGAATTATTATTAGATATTTCATTTCTATTAGATTTTAATGATTTGAATGAAGGCTACTACCATAAGTACGCCTCCAATAATTTGGTTCATGTGACGCGAAAGTTTGTTTTCGGGATTGTTGATGCGTTCACCCAATTTTTTGTACAACCACAAAACCGCCATTTTACCCGGCCAAATACCGGCAACGATGAACCATGAATTTTCGTATCCAAATTTGGTAAGGTAAAGCGATAAGGTAACGGCCATGGCAACAACCCAGTAGATCAATACCTGCACGCTTGCAAGGTTTAAAATGATTCCTTTTAAAACGCTGCTACCGTTCACTTTTCGCTGCATTACCTTACCCTCTTTTTTTAACAAGAAGAAAATGGCGGTTAAAACGATTAATGCAATAGCAGAGAATTTTACTATTGGATTGTTGGAAATAAAATTCATCATTATTTTTCCTGATAAAAATGCAATAATGCCATACGCCACTTCAACCAACGAAGCCCCTTGTGCTACCAGCATGGCTTGCTTGGGGCGATTATTGATCGATTCGTTCAAAACCGAAAGATTGACCAATCCAAAGGGCAAAGCTCCAATTGCAGTAACAATGAACCCAATGACAAAATAGATGAGGTAATTGCTGATCATGGTACTTATGGTTTAATAATTTCTATGGTGCAGTTTCCGGTATTTGGGTCGATACCATAAAGCTCAACCTGCGAAATTTGTGGAAGCATAAATGTACCTCCGCTGATATTTATAAAAATCCGTTCTACAATGATTTCTTGGTTGTTCGATGTGGTAAAAACCTGATAACTATTGTTATGGTTCCTCATTACAAACGAGCGGTTCGGGTACGATACAAATTGAAATTTCACTTCGTTAGCTTTGTTTTTCAGCACTTTTATCCCATAAGCCAAATGCCTTTGAATCCAGGTGAGTGGTTCTGTTCTGTTTTGGGCTGTTTTTTTCAGCCAGAAAACATTAACAGGAGATTTTATATCTGGCGTGCCGTTCGCATTGAAATTGGCAGTGTACCATATTTCATTGGCATCGCGATTACGGCCTATTCTGAACAAGGGGGCTTTTTCATCCGAACTGTTTGAACTTGCCCAAACACCTAATGCGATATCGAACACGAAGCAAAGTATCAAAGCCACTGTTTTTAAATGTTTGTTCATTGCCGTAGTTTTACGATGTTAATGATTACTGAAAACTATTTCACCGATTGCCCCAACTCTAAGAATTTCTTAGGATTATGGTAACCCATGGTCTTTTTTACCACTTTGCCATCACCATTAATGAAGAGTAGTGTTGGATAAGCTGTTACCTGATAATTCCGGGCTAAAGAGATTCCCTCTCCTTTTTCACCATCGAGCGCCACATTAATGAAACGGCTGTTGTATAAACTGCCAACCTCAGCATTTGGAAAGGTGTTTGCCTTTAGCATTTTACAAGGTGGGCACCAACTGGCCGAGATGTCGAGAAAAATTAGTTTGTTCTCTTTTTTTGCTAACACAAGGGCTTCGTTCCATGTTCCCTGATGAAAGCTGATGCCTTTGGCTTCTTCTTTCTCGGCTGCATTCACTTTGAGTGAGACTGCGAAAATAAAGATGAGAAGCCCTGTTGCTATTTTTTTAAATTTGTTCATTATATTCTATTTTTTAGGATTATTAAATTTTCTATTCTTGTTGATATTCGGAATGAACGGTAACTTCAACGGTCTTAGCGATGTTCGACGATGGCTTTCCTTTTACGAAAGTAATTCCGTAATCGGCCAGCGCAATGTTGAATTTGCTTGTAACGGTAACCGTATTTCCTTTTACTGTAACCGTTCCCGTTTCGTTTATCGGGTTTGTTTTTCCTTTAATGGTCAGATCGCCTGATACTTTGGCTGTATAAACACCATCTTTCGAGAAATCAATTTCAGAAATATTGGTAATTTTCCCTTTAAGTTTAGCCTTTGGAAATGCTTTAGTGTCGAGAAATTTATCGCTGTTGAAGTGTTTTTGCATCAACGCTTTTTCAAATTCGAAACTTTGCATGGGCACTGAAAAAACACCTTCACCCGTTTCGGTATTCAAAACACTGACCGAAGCGTAATTGTTGGCCTCGATATTTTCGGCCGGAGTGGTCGAGAAGAACTTGATGTGCGTTTTGGTGGTTTTCAATTTTCCGGTTGCCTGTGCAAACGTTGTTGTGGCCACACTTAGGAGTATAATACTCAGGATTAAGCTAATTCGTTTCATTTTATTCATTTTAAATTGTTATTACTTGTTTTTGTTTTCTTGTTTTAATTCACCAGGGTGCAATTGTTGAGGACAACATCTTGATAAAGTTCCATATCGGTATCGTAGGATGCCCCGGCATTGATTTCGCCTTTTGCTGTTACGGTTGTTCCCAAAGAAGGTACGTTAACCTCACCGTTGAACGTGCAGCTAACGCCTGCCTTGTCGTTTTCACCTTTCAATATGATTACTTTTTTGCCAGCGTAATTTTCGGAGATTTTGTTGACGGTACCAGTTACTTCCATAATTTTGGAATCTCCATCGGATGCCAGGTATTTTTCATTGGCAGCCCCTGCATTTTCAAGATATTCGGCAACCAAGGCCGTAGCCGTTAACTGGTAATCGGTTTTGGCCGATTGCACATTGCGGTGTGGCATGTTGAACATGTAGAAGCCTATTGCCCCGGTAATTATAATTCCTGCTACTACTACTACTATTATGCCTGCGCTAATTAGTTTTTTTCGTTTCATTTTCGTTTTATTTTTTATTTATACCCAAACAGTCGGAAAAAAAGAGAAACCTGACAAAAAGAATTTAAAGTTTTTTGAATTCCGATATTAGAAGTTCTTCTGTGACTAATCCATTATGATTGAAAACCATGCGACCATCTTTGTAAATAACCAAATTAGGCACAGTTGACAACTTCAGCTCTTTCAACAGCTTTTTGCTGGCATCGGCATTTATTTTTACAATGGTAATCCGATCTTTATATTCTGTTTTCAGACTGTCGATCATGGGCATCATTTGGCAGCAGGGGCCACACCAAGGCGCATAAAAGTCGATGAATACTGGTTTATCTGATTGAATGAGTGCATAGTACTCATCGGGTTCCATCTTGTTTTCGACATCTTGTTTTGCACCTGGCTCAACCACAACAGGCAAATTATTCAGGTTCCAGTCCATGATTCCCTGTTCGAGGTTATACATCTGTTTGTAACCATTTTCGGCCAATATTCCGGTAGCCCGTTTGCTTCGATACCCTGTGTTGCAATAGAGGAATATCGGCTGGTCAGTGGGCAACAATAACAGTTTCTGTCTGAAATTGAGCGCGTAGTAATTCAATTGCCCCGCCCCTTCGATATGGCCACTGGCAAATTCACCCTTTGTTCGCACGTCGAGCAATGTGCCTTTTTTTGAAGATACGATCTTTTGAAACTCCACCGCGTTGATTTGGTTTACTTGTTGTGCCTTTGCGGTGAAAGAAATTAAAGCTAGTAGCGACGAGATGATTAAGTAGTTCCTGTTCATTATTCTGGATTCTTATGAACAGATAGTCGGAGAATAATTGAATTCCTGACAAAAAAAAGAATTGCGATCTTCGCTAAAAAACAATTTTCAGCAAGCTGTTCTTTTGAAAATAAAGGGGCAATTCTTTACCCAATTCCATATAAGCCAAAGTTGGTATTCCGATGTCGGCCACAAAAATTTGCACCGAATCTTTCAATGGAAGTAATTCGGTTTTCATGGCAGCTAAGGTAATAATGCAATCGGGTTTGAAAAGACTGGACGAATTAACAGGATTAAAGCCAGAAGGCAAATCGAGGGAAATCTTGTGGCAAAATAAGTGATTTGCTTGTTCTATGGCGCTTTCGAATTCAACAGGTAGGGGTAAGCGTTGCGAAAATCCAAAATAAGCATCGATAAAAAGATCAGGTTTATTCAATGAACCAATTACAGCACCAAAAGCCAAAGCCCGTTTTAGCTGAATGGCCGGTAACTCTTTGAGGTTTGGATCAGGTAAACTGATAAAAACCTTATATCCCCATCCTGCCAACCTTCGGGCAGCAACCAAGCCACCACCTCCGTTGTTCCCGGTACCCACACCAATTAAGATTTCGCCCTTTTCGGGAAGAAAAGATGCAGCTAACCGAGCCAGGTTTTGTCCGGCATTTTCCATCATTAATTCAATGGGAAGATGATATTTCTCAACCGATAAGTAATCCATCGTTCTGAACTGATCGATGAGCAATATGGGAACGTTGTTGATGCTTGTTTCTGTAAAACTCATTTTAGTAATTGTACCCTTTAACTTCTTCTTCGGTAATTGCCACACCTAAAGAAAGTACCATGCGGTTTACAAAGTTGAAATAGGAAACAACCAACGAAGCATCGAGAATGGCGTTATCAGTTAGCCCCACCGTTTTCAATGCATTGAGGTATTTATCGTCCTTGTATGCTTCGGGGGCTACCGTTAGTAAATTGGCAAAACTGCAAAGTGTATGTTCGCGTGTCGACAATTCCACTTCTTCAAAATCGAAACGCAATTGGTTTACTTTAGCTTCGTTTTTCCAATAGTGGTTCAGCGCTTGCGCATGATGTAACTGGCAATATTCGCGTTGGTTGGCTGCCGAAACCACAACGGCCATAATTTCGCGTTCGGCTTTGGTTAATTCCGATTTCGAAAACATGATTTCCATATACAGGTCAATATGCTTCACAATGCTTTCAGGGCGAAGGCTTTGAACGGTATGTATATCGGCCAACTTACCGCGGGAAGATATCAAGTTGTCGTATATTTCTTTTAATCTTCCCGTTGAATCTTCGTAGGGAATTACTTTAATTCTGCTCATGGGTTAGTTTCTTTTTCATGACACTTGCTACGGTTAGCCAAAATCGAAGAATATAGCGACACACAAAATGGAACGAGGAAGGTAAGTAGTACTTTGTAAATATTCAGTCGGGTGAACGACAGGCTGAATAGTTGCGGATTATTAATTAAATTGAGAATAATCCCCACCAAAATAGCAACACGAATAGCCCTTCTAACCGAATTTTTGGAAACTTCAATGTTTTTAAACCGCAACCTAAAGTTTTGCTCTGCCATTTTATTCGCTTATCAATTTGCTCAGAATATCCTCTTTCAACTTCGATACATCGTGTAAGGTTAATTCCCTGTCAAGATGCTGGTGGATACCATTTTCCAAAACAGTGCTTTGTTTTTCATAATTTGTACAAGCCTTGCACATAGATTTGTGGACTTTAAGCTGTAATCGCTTTGAAAACGAGAGCTTAAAATGAAATTGTTTCTCTATCAGCTCAGTGGCTTTTAAGCACGAAAGGAAGAGTAGGTGCATTATTTTTTTCATCATTGTTTTTCAATTTAATTGTACCAGTTCTTTTCAACACAATCTCTCAACTGAAGTTTCGCCCTGTGTACTATTTGCCAAAAATTGGACGGGGTTATCCCCAATTCCTGACAAATTTCATCGCCATTTTTTTCCATCAAATATTTTAGTTTTACCGAAGTACTCCATTTTTCGGGAAGTGCATCAAGACATTTCTTAAGAATTTGCTGAAATTCGGAATTATCGAGTAGGTGCGATTCATCTTCAAACTGCCAATCGTTGGGTTTTCGTTGTTCCTGCCAGCCTCCATCGTGCTCAAAGAATTTTGGAAAAGATTGATCTTCCACAGGTACAGTTTGGTGTACCTTTTTCCGGTAATGATCTATTATTTTGTGGTTGAGGATACTAAAAAGCCATGTTTTTGGTGTGCTTTCACCTTTGAAAGTATCCATCTTTTCAGCAGCCGATAGAAAGGTGTCTTGCACTAAATCTTTGGCCAATTCGCTGTTCGACACCTTGTGCAACGCCCATTTATAAAGGTCGGTTGTGTAGGTTTCCACCCAATTTGTAAGTAGATTAGTTGGCATGGTTAATTTTCCATTTTAATTGTTGAACCTTCATTATAAGCATTTCACTCTTCTTTGTTGAAAAAAACAGAGCAATATAATTTATGAATTTTGTTTAAAACTCAAATGTAACAAATTATAGCACGGGTGCGAGGGCAAAAAAACAGCTCTTTTGCAAGCCAAGGGTTTGAGTGTCCCGTAAAACCAGACCACTTAGTTTCGATCAACGATTGGAAGAACTCAACAGCTATCTTACAGGATGGTTGGGGTACTTTCGTTATGCAAATATGCAGAACAAGTTGAAAGAACTGGATGTTTGGATTCGTTGTCGCTTGCGTTATTGTATTTGGTCCCGATAGAATTCGGGAGGAAGAAACCAAACAAGCGCATGCGTAGCTATATTCGAATGGGCTTAAGATCAGGACAAGCCTGCGCATGGTCACGCTCATCCCGATAATTATCGGGAGGAGGTTGGGCGCAATCATGCAGCCCAATCATGAAACGAGCACCATTTAACATTGTTTTAAGAACTTAATTTGTAAGCGAGTTCAGGCGAATGCAATAAAATATTTTAATGATATGAGACTAAAACCACTGTTACTATTGCACGGTTAAAACGCAGAGGTTACATCGAATTTTACGATTATTTCCAACGCTTTAACCTTAAGAGTAATTACAAGTTAGATTTTGAATTCTGTTAATACTGGACACTACTTATGTTCGTTGAACCGCCGTATACCGGCCGGTA
>JAQIDF010000116.1 GCA_027858145.1 Prolixibacteraceae bacterium
ACCAGCACACTGGCAGGTGAGAAACGCTGAAGTAAAACCTGATCGGTAAGCACCTGAATGTTTTCGACCGTTTTATGCTCGATTATTTTTTTAGATTCCGGAAGTTCGCGGTGAAACAAACTTGGAAAATCAACCAGTTCCTTGGTTATAGCTGAAGCTGATCGTTTGTAGAATTTTAATTTGGAATTAAGCGAAGTAAATCCTTCGTCGTGGGTTCCGAGGGTTTCGGCAGTGCCTAATAAAAGGATACCACCGGGATTCAGGCTGTAATGAAAAAGGGCCGTCAGTTTTTTCTGCAATTCACCCTCCATATAAATCAGCATATTGCGGCAGGTGAGTATATCGAGTTTGGTAAATGGCGGGTCTTTGATCACATTTTGAGGAGCAAACACCACCATTTCGCGAATGGCGCTATTTACACTGAAGCCTTCTCCATCTTCAGTAAAAAACCGGTTGATCCGTTCGGGAGATAAGTCGGTCACAATGTTTGCATGGAAAATGCCTCTTCGGGCTATCTCAATGGCATCTTTATCTAGGTCGGTGGCAAATATCTGTAAGGTGAGGCTTTTATCTTTTTTTGCCTGATCCATGGCCTCTTTAAACAGCATCGCCAGCGAATAAGCTTCTTCGCCGGTTGAACATGCCGGAACCCAGGCGCGCAGCACATACTGGCTGGGTAACTCGTTCAACAACCCGGGAAGAATTTCATCTTTCATCGTTTTCCAGACTTCAGGATCGCGGAAAAAGCTGGTTACACCAATGAGCAACTCTTTGAAAAGAATTTCAAGCTCATTCGGATTTTCCTGGCACAAACGGACATAGTTGCTTATTTTGTCGATTTGATGAATGCCTTGACGCCTTTCGATGCGCCGCATGAGTGTGTTTTTCTTGTACAGCGAAAAGTCGTTTCCGGTTTGCTGGCGCAACAGGATGATCATTTTATCGAGGCTGGTGGTGCTCTTATCGTCGAGCTCGGGCTCTGTTTTCGCGACCGGAATATACTTTAGAAATGCGATTAATTTGGCTGGTAATTCATTGGCAGGAGCTACTATATCGGCAATTACGGCTTCGGTGGCCGAGCGGGGCATGCCGTCGAACTTGGCCGAAGAAGGAGACTGCACCAAAACAATTCCGTTCTTTTCCTTGATGGCTTTCAGGCCATGACTGCCATCGGAACCCATTCCCGAAAGGATGACGCCGATACTTTTGTCCTGCATGTCGTCGGCCAGCGAACGGAAGAAAATATCGACAGGTAAACGCAGGCCGCGCGATTCAACCGGATCGAGTAAATACAGCGCCCCATTGAGAATCGAGAGGCTCTTGTTGGGTGGTATTACATACACGCAGTTGGCCTGCACTTTAAGCCGGTCGCTTGCCTGAAATACCTTCATGGGGGTAATTCGTTGCAACAGTTCGGGCATAATGCCTTTGTGGTTAGGGTCGAGGTGCTGGATTACCACGAAAGCCATCCCGGTATCAGCAGGCATACTTCCAAAAAACTGTTCCAATGCTTCAAGCCCACCAGCTGATGCGCCAATGCCTACGATAGGGAAGTTGGAGTCATCTGATTTGCTTACGGGCTTGGCTTTAACTTTTTTCGAGGTTTCTAAAACAGCATTGTCTTCAGGGTGGAGGGTTAGTGGTTTTTTATTTTTTGATTTCATGACAGGATTTTAGTTATTAAAATCTATCGATTTATTGTGAATGCCAAAAGAATGTGCATTTGCAAATTGGTAATTAATTGCAAATACTTTACGGTATTTTTGTAAGTTACGATTTAATTCTATTCAGTGTTGAATCGTATTGTTATTTTATTCCATGATCATTTTTTCAAATTCAGTTTTTTTAGAAGCTCAAATATTACAAAATAGCAGTGGTGTGAGGGCAAGAAAACAGCTCTTTTGTAAGCTGAAGCATTGTATCCTTAACCCTGTTATCAGGGGATGGTCAAACTACCACAAAGGTGTTTGTTCAAAACGTATTTTTGCAAGGTTGGGAACTTTCATTCATTGGCAGCTCAAGCGAAGAAGGGTACACAAGTAAACCGACTGTACCGAATTGCGTATGTTCCTATCAGGTATCATGTTAAAGTGAAAGCCAAAGCCAACCCGTTTCTATCTGAATATGATAAATAGTGTCAGCAAGAAAACTACCTTTTTTTCAAGTGCTTGAATCGAAAAGTTCAATTTCAAGGCTTGGCCTTTCTGAAAATCAAGGAGTTTACTTTCGTAAGTGACTGTTTTCAGAAAG
>JAQIDF010000214.1 GCA_027858145.1 Prolixibacteraceae bacterium
AAACAAGGGCTTGATGATATTTTGAGGTATTAAGATGCTTTCCGAATTTGTAACTTAAAACAATATTACCTTTTCAGTTTATACAAGGCATAACTTATAGGCGGCATTTCAACCGAGTAACTTTCGTTTTCGCTTTCGATATTTAGCTCATCACCTATCAGCAATTCAAAATCTTCAACATTCATATTAAGATTAAACTGCGCGCTTTCGGTACGGTCGGCCGGATTGTAAAGACACAAAATGACTTCATCGTTATTGGCTCGCGCATAAACAAAAGGATACGTGTTTTTGCCTGCATACACGGGAACAAACTCGGCGTAAGCTTTTAAAGCAGGCTCTGAAGTTTTGAGAGACACCAGTTTCCGAAACCTGTTTAACAATGATTCAGGATCGTTTTCCTGTGCGGCAACAGTTGGTGCATCTTCGGCCTGATCTACCGGCAAATACAAGTCTTCAGGATTTCCGGATGAGAAGCCCAGGTTTTTGCCCGGCATCCATTGCATGGGGGTACGCCCGCCCGAACGTGGTGGATATGCCCCCTCAACATTGGGATTGCCATATTGCTGGCGCATACCTATTTCGTTGCCGTAATACACAAACGGAATTCCCGGCATAGTAAATCCAAACGCATAAATCATTTCCAGTTCTTTATCAGTCCGTTTTACGTTTATGCGTGCATTATCGTGGTTACCCATGGGCAGGTTGATATATCCTTTATCATTGGTTGCCAGGTATTGTTCCATATAACTGTCGAGAAAAGCCTGAATATTCCCCAGTCCCTGATTATCGAAAAAGCTATGCCCTTCGGAAACGCCGTTTAAAATTCGCCAGCTTTCCTTTTGTACCAGGTCGTTGTATCCTTCAAACCAATGGAAAAAGTCGGCATGAAAAGCATTATCGAGTGCATCGATCGGCCCTGACCACTCGGCAACCATAAACGAACCGGGATATTCAGTATCCATCAGTTTGCGTATATCCTGCCAAAAGAGTTTTGTTCCCTCGTCGCGTGAATTGAAAAACTGGTCGTTTCCCTTTACGTTTGCATTTTTCACCAGAGCACCGGCCATATCGGCTCTGAAACCATCAGCTCCCATATCCATCCAGTAGCGCAGCACATTTTTAAGTTCATCCTGCAAGGCCTTTATATTGGGATGATCAATGGGCAGCATCCAGGGTTTTTCAGGGTTGGTAAAACCAAAGTTCAACGCGGGCTGACTCCAGTAAAAGTTGCGCATAAACTGCCCGTTACGCCTGCTGTAGCCTTTAATGAAAGCATCGCTGTACTCTTTTGGCGGATTTACCCAGGTGTTATCGGTCCAGATATACCAGTTTGAATATTTGTTTGTGTCTTGTTTGGCCGACTCCTGAAACCACGGATGATCGATGGAAGTATAACTAATTACCCAGTCGAAAATAACTTTAATGCCGCGTTTGTGTGCCTCTTCGAACAAACGTCGGGCATCTTCATTGGTTCCGTAACGTGGTGCAACTTTGTAATAATCTGAAATATCGTACCCTGCATCCCTGAAAGGCGAATCGAAAAACGGATTCAGCCAAAGAGCATTTACGCCAAGGCTTTTAATGTAGTCGAGTTGTTCTATTATCCCGTTCAAATCGCCAATACCATCGCCATCGGTATCTTTATACGTTTGCGGATATATTTGATAAAACACTGCATCGTGTACCCAGTCGGGCGCTTCGGGAATCGTATATTCTCCGGTTATTTTCACATCAGAATGTTGCGGCTTGACTGCCCAACTGTTCATCGACAGAAAAAGAAAAATGGCTGCAATAATTTTCATTATAGATTTCGTTTATGATTAGATTTTTAGTGAAATAAAGGTATGGAAGATTACTACAATAAAAGAATTTTTTACCTGCCATTATGTTTTCAAATGGTGTTTTATTTGTATTACGATAAAACGCAGACTATAATTTAAGAGCACGTGAGGTATCATAAGTAAAGGGAAGCGAGATAAATCTTCAGAAAAGCATTCTGAAAGAATTTACATTCTCACTTCCCTCCACTACAGTTTTTGTCGGCTAACTAAAATTAAATACTATGGCGCAACAGCCCCGACAAATGGTTTTGAACCGGCTTCAACATCTAACAATGTGACAATTTTCGCAGGCATTGGTGCCGGATTACCGATGTTTGAAAATTCCGGGGTCAACTGAAAATCTTTATTTTTAAGATCAACAAAAAGCGGAGATTCAATATTTTCGATATATTCACTACCTGTAGCAAGTGTACCATTAAATTCATTGAGTTCATCAGGTGTGAATAACAGAGTTTTGCAATCCTCATCTGGATACGGACTCCATTGCATCAATGCTTTTTCACCATCTCCTTCTTTATAATTACGCACATAAACATTGTTATTTAACTCTTTAAATTGTGGATTAGGCAGCCTTTCGCACATAAAATCGGGTTGATGTGTGTAAAGCATGAGTGTATCACAGCTTTCATCCATGTACATCAGGTTATTTACCATTACATGGTTGTCGCGCTCTTCAACGCCTGGACCTGTGGTCACATGCCATCCAAATGTACCCGGCTTATCACCTCTGTCGTAGCGACGAAAATTAACCATGCTATTTATAATGGTGTTATTATAAACCTTCACATCTCTTGAATTCAGCACAAAAATACTTTGTCCGCAGTTTTCAAATACATTACCGGCTACAATAGCACCCTGAGATATCTCGAAAAAGAATCCACTTTGGCTTACGTTTTCTACGTGGTTATTAATGAACACCCCGTCATCGTTACCAACATCCCACCATACGCCGTTAGAATGAGGCTGGTTTCTGATAAGATTTTCACGTACCATCGCGTTATGACTTTGATTGAAAATTTTAACCGATGAAGGGAAAAAGCCTGTCCACTGCTCAATGTTGTTGTTTTCGAAAATATTCCGCTCAAGTAAAATACCCGCTGATGCTACAATATATACACCTTCGGTATTGGTATTTGCAACATGGCAGTTTCTCATTACCAGGCTGTCGCTAATAGCAAACAGGCCAATTCTAAAGCTATTTGAAAAAGTACAATTTTCAAATACAGTACCCATCACATCACGCCCGTGCTGGTCAATTTCCAGACCGACACCACCAATGTGCACCATTGTATCGGGATATTGAGTGAAGGTAATTCCGCTAATCACAGGACCTTTTTTATCGGGTTCTTTACCGTGTACCGTATGCAGGGTTCTGTAAATTGCTTTCTTGAAAGCTGTAATTTCAACTGTGCGACCCTCGGGATTTATTCCTATGTAGATCTTATTATCATCATAATCTACATAAAAAGTCTCTTCATTTACATCGTCAGTACTTCCTGCTGATTGTAAAAACTGACCATCGATAAATACCGCGTCGTTATTAAAACGGTGCATTGGCGTTTGCTTTTCATTCCGTTCGCGATTCCACCAATCTTCCGTTCCGGCAGGGAATAGTTTTTCCCAGTTGGTCACCCACAAACCATCCTCAACCTGAGACCAGGAATCTGCCACTAAACTACCATTTAATACAGGCTTCTCATCGCGATAAGGTTGCATAGTAATGCCCTGATTGAAGGTTAAATTCCCGGTGCGATATATTCCGCCACGTAAAATTATGGCATCACCGGATTTAACGTTAGCAAAAGCCTTTTCTATTACAGTAGGCTGGTCAAGTTCAAGACCTTCGGCACTTGCGTTGCCATCGGGCGAAACGTAATAGATATTCCCACTCACATCGGGCAACTGGTAGGTTTGCTCTACGGGACCATAAACAATTTCGTCATCCTGATTTACATCAGGCTGGCTACACGAAACGAACATACTTAATAAGGTTACCACACCCCAAAAAGAAATAACTGAAGTAATTACTCTCATTTGTCTAAAATCTTAGGTTAATAATTAAATGCCTTCCTGATATAAAAATATGCATAAACTAATAGACAAAAAAGAGCTTTAGTCAACTAACAAGAAAATTACCCCATACTTGAATAAAATATCCACTTTCCAGAAGCTGCCGGGAAAATAAATTAATTCAAAGAAAGTGATTTCTTTAATCTGTGTATCTCTGCTCCTACGCAGCAAAATTAATTTTAGTAAGTCACTCCGGTCAACTTCTCCGAAACCTCCCAAAGCTTTTTAGCATCTTCAGCATTATGCGATGCAGGTGTCGATTTAACCAAAACCGGGTAACCAGCTATTTCGCCAATACCACCGGGACCATAATATTCGCCACCTTTTACATTTGAATCAACAGAAGCTCTTATTTGTGGTAAAGCTCCTTTGGCTGCATCCTGCATGACTCCCCGCACTACTCTCGATATCATTTTCATAAAACCGCTGTCTTCCAAATGACTTGCGAGTCGGGTATTTGAACCTCCGGGATGCGCCGCTACAGCAATACTGTCGATATTTTTAGATTCAAAATAACGTTGTAACTCATAAGTAAATAACAAGTTAGCCAACTTCGACTGCCCATAAGCCTTCATTGTTTTAAACTTCCGGCCTTTTTCAAACATCAGGTCGTTAAAATCCATTTTCCCTGATTTATGAGCCATACTACTCACATTCACAACGCGTGAACCAGAGGTGTCATTTAATACATCCAACAACAAACCGGTGAGCGCAAAATGCCCCAGATGATTGGTTCCCAGTTGTGCTTCAAATCCATCTTTAGTCTTAAAGTATGGCGTGGCCATAATGCCGGCATTATTCAACAGAACATCAAGTTTCGAATACTTGCTTTTGAATTGCAGTGCAAATTCTCTTACTGAATCCAAATCCATTAAGTCAACTCGCATGACCATAATTTCACCCTTTGGCCTTGTTTGCAATATCTCAGTTTTAGCCTTCTCCCCTTTTTCAAGATTACGGCAAGCCAGAATTACCTTAGCCCCGTTTTGTGCAAAAGCTTTTACCGATTCATAACCTAATCCGCTGTTTCCACCGGTTACAATAATTGTCTTCCCCTGTAAATCGGGAATATTGTCGAATGTCCATTTCGTATCTGTCATATCTGAAAATATTATAGTGTGTGAAATTATAATTCAATGCCTGAGTTAGTATAACAGTAAAAGCCACCAACAGTTCTGAAAAACGAATATATTTAAAAGATTAAATATTATTTTTGCAATCAACCAAATCAAATACAATGAAAATAATATCATGGAATGTAAACGGCATACGTGCCATTACTAAAAAGAATTTTTTTGCCGATATTGAAGCTTTAAACCCTGACATATTATGCCTGCAGGAAACAAAAGCTCAAGACGCTCAGGTTGCCGAAGCGCTCGAACCGCTTAACGGTTATCACATTTATTCAAATTCGGCCGAAAAAAAAGGATATTCGGGTACCGCGATTATTTCAAAAAGTGAACCTTTGTCGGTATCGAAAGGCATTGGCATTGACAACCACGACAACGAAGGTCGTGTGCTATGTGCTGAATATGAAAACTTTTACTTAGTTACAGTGTACGTTCCGAATTCGGGAAGCGAATTGAAAAGGCTCGATTACCGCCAGCAATGGGATGTAAGTTTTCTGAATTACCTGAAAGAACTCGAAAAAAAGAAACCGGTAGTTGTTTGCGGTGATTTCAATGTAGCTCATAAATCCATTGACCTGGCACGACCGAAAGCCAATTACAACAAACATGCGGGATACATGCAGGAAGAAATTGATGGTATGGACCGTTTCATAAGCAACAGCCTTGTAGATTCTTTTCGACACTTTTATCCAGATAAAACCGATGCATACACCTGGTGGAGTTACCGTGCCGGAGCACGTGGTAAAAACGTAGGCTGGAGGATTGATTATTTTCTGGTTAGCGAAGGTATTATCTCAAATATTAAATCAGCTGACATTAACAGTGATATTATGGGAAGCGACC
>JAQIDF010000239.1 GCA_027858145.1 Prolixibacteraceae bacterium
TTCTGTTTGCTTTGCCATTCCACCTGATGTTCTCCTTTTGCTAAATCGATCAGTTTCCAAACTTTAACTTCTCGTCCCATAACATCGTAAATTGAAAGAATCACTTCATCTACTTCCATTTCAAGGTTGAAAGGTATGATGGTTTCAGATGTAAATGGATTAGGATAATTTTGACCCAATTCAAATCCGGCATTCAACTTTATTGTTGGAGCTACAGTTGCCGAATTGCTTAAGGTAAAATCTACTGCCGTTCCATTGGTATTGCTAAAAACAGCCTCAAAAATCCAACTTTCGCTATTTGCTAATTGTAATAAAGGTACTTTGCCTGCCTGAATGGTTTGTCCCGATAAGCTATAAGCCAATATCATTAGTTTGTCGTTTTGCATCACTCTGATTACTTCAAAGTTGGACAATGCTTTTAATACCTTCACTTCATCTTCTTTGGTGATATCGGCTAAGGTGAATTGTATTCCTGCCAGTTCGCTTGTAGTGTTTACATATACCGTATCGTTCTCAATACTGATTTCCGCATTACCGGCTGCCATGGCGGTCATTTCATCACCATTAGCAGAGGGTGCCATAATAATGTTCACCACACTCACAATATCAAGCACGTTAATGTCCCCATCGTAGTTCACGTCGGCAGCATCCATTAAGAAGGGTTGAGGGTTATTGCCCAAAAGGTAATTGACAATGGTAATAATATCGGCCACGTTCACACTGAAATCTCCATTGGCATCACCATTGGCTGCGCTAAATGGAGTGGCTGCCACAGCTTTTGAAAAGTCGGTTTCCTGCATGTCAGTGCCTACTGTTTTGTAAAGATACTGATAGGTAGTATCGGGGATTACATCGGTATCCACAAAAACGGTATCAATAATTAATTCCGTGCTGATTAAAACAGTATCCGACCTTGTGGAATCTGTTAGGTTATAACAGCGATAAATATTATAACCCAGTGCATCATCGGTATTCGATGCCGGCCATTCCAGATCTACTTTTCCAATACCGGGGGTGGCCTGAAAAGCCAGGGAAGCTGCACCGGCCGCCTGGATAACAAATTCAAAACGAGAATCTTCAATGGGGATTTCAAATCGTTCATTATCGCGAGCACCGGCAACCCGAACACGTTGAATTCCATCTCCTGTTTTTGCAGTTACCGTATAATAAGCAGAGTATATTGTTGAGTCCGCACTCCAGGAACCATTGTCAGCTACAATGTGCTGGGTGTAAGGTTCTCTCACTCCAAAAGTTAGGAGTGGGGTATAAGTGGTGTCCATTGGACGGTTGAAATAAACGTCGAATTTTAGGGTTTCATCGCCGATTATTCCCAAGCCGGTTTCAGAATTGAAAGAGTTATCGTATTTATTTGTAAGAGTATTGTTTATATCTATTTTCCAGACGACACCATGACATTCTGCTGGTGGAGCTACTAATGCACTATCACCCGAAACAATAAAACCATGGCCTTGTTCTTTGAAATCATATATCATACTGGCAATATATATTGAATCAACACTTCCAAAATAATTCGGTGGAAATATTGTATTATCTTTAAGACCATATAAACTTCCACTGTAAGTATCATTATCAAAAACAACATTTTTCTCTAAGTAATATGGTTCATTTTCCTTGTTAGCCGAAAGGACATACCCATGCACACTATTATTAGACAATATATTATATTTAAACAATTGTTTGTTATTAACTCCAACACCATAGCAATTATTATTCTCAGTAAAAATGTTCTTTTCGATAGACAAAGAACCTTCATCTGAAGAGTTATAAAGGCCAAATGATCTAATATTATTATTATTTTTAAAAATACTGTTAGAAACTTTAGTAATTGAATTTTGATTTAGATTATGGATAACAGCACTACCATTCCCTCCAGCTCCCTCAAATAAACAATACTCGATATTGAATTCTGTCGGAACCTCCCAATATCCAATTAATGATCCCCAGCTATTGTTCTGGCCAGCAGTAAAAGTAATAAACGAATCTCTCTTACCTATCGCTTCTAAATAACTAGTAATCTGGATATTTACACCATCATTAATCCTGACATGGGTACCAGGCAATATTGTCAGGGAATCAAATGAGGTATGTTGCGTTATTATATAGTACTTATCAGGGTATAAGAATGTGTGACCAGTATTTGATATGGGAAATTCAATTCCATTTTCAACAGTAATTATTTGTACCTCCTTAGTGATATCTAATCCTTCACACCCATATTCAAATTCTAGTTTTATATCTCTATTATTTGAAACCTCATCTTCAATTTCAATCCGTATAGGATCCATTTCTCCTTTCATAGTTGAATAAGCCGACATGCTTCCAATTAAACTGGTACTATCTATTATTTCTGCCACTGTAGGATCTTCAAACTCACCGAATCCAAGGCTTGCCCACACGCTATCAGCCTGTCCACCTGCATTTTTAACGGTAACAACCAATTCAATTGTTTCACCGGCATCTGCCACGCCATCGTTGTCGCATCCCTGAAGTGTATCCACAATGGTGTATTCCACAAAATACAAATCGGGCTGCAATTCTGTTTTCAGGCAACTGTCTGTATTTATATAGTTACCTGAAGATTGAATAATCCTGGCAAAAATCTGTTCCCCGGATTGTTCCGGCTCATTTTGGCGCATCAAAGCTACTGTTCCTGCAACAATTGGAGATGCCATGGAAGTACCATTATAACTCCTGTAATTTCCGCCAGGGATTGTAGAATTAATACTTGTTCCAGGTGCCTTAACTTCGTAATTGTTATTCGACCAACCAACCGGGCCATCAAAATCCCAATTGGAAAAACCATTACAAGGGCCGGCATCTCCTGCCATTACCCCTAAAACCCATTGATAAGACGCTGGAAACATTGGAGCTAAGGGATATGTTCGACAAGGATTTGGAATGCTGGATCTCCTGTGATCATTTCCAGCAGCTGCTACCAACATACTTCCGGTTCCATCTCCGGTTCCCGCATAAGAATTCTCCAGTGCAGCTTTTACTACTAAACTTTCGGCATAGCTTCCCAGACTCATGTTAATTATGGTTGCACCATTTTCTGCTGCATAGTCAATGGCGGCAGCCAAATCGCTTGAATTTCCCCTACCGGAACTTTGCAAGAGTTTTACGGGCATAATCCGGGCTTCGGGGGCTACACCTGTAATTCCTATTCCATTGTTTTGCTCGGCTGCGGCAATGCCTGCCACGTGGGTGCCGTGGGAGTTATCGTCTTTAGGGTCGTTGTCGTTGTTTACAAAATCCCAACCCCGGTAATCGTCCACAAAGCCGTTGCCGTCGTCGTCCACACCTTCTATACCGTTTATTTCTGCATGATTTACCCAGATGTTATCATCCAGGTCGGGGTGGAGCCAGTCCACACCGGTATCAAGAATGGCAATGACCTGATTGCTGTCGCCTTTGGTGGTTTCCCACGCCTGCGGGGCATTTACCGCCTGCAAATACCATTGGTCATCATATAAAGGATCGTTGAGGGTTTCTACTGTTTTAGATTTACTATGGCTGGAATTTCTCTTTTTGCCTGCCTTGCTATTTTCAATAAACGGAGAATTGGAAAATTCGCCTTGTGAATACACGTAGTAATTCGGTTCGGCAATTTCCACTTCCGGTTCAGACTGCAATTCGTTCACCAATTCATTGACATCGGTTGATTTTGCAACTTTCAATTTGTAAAAATTAAAAAGCTGGGGTATTTCCTTTTTCTCTCCATTGATAGTAACCATTTTAGCCGACTTTAGACGGTTTTTATGTGGAAAGATTTTTACCAGTTTTTCAGCCTGGCTTTCTTTCAAAATTTTATCCAACCCGGAAAGTCCGGTTGCCACAATCCCGTTGGCAGATTTTAAAATATTTACATCAACGTCATCCTTAAATTTGATGACTACTTCACCGGGTTCGTATTCCGGGTTGTAGGGATCGAGTACATGTGTGCTGGCAAAATTTTGAGCATGAACCACAAGGGAGCTCAGAACTGCCAATAGGATGATCAATAATAGTTTTTTCATGGTGGGTTTATTTTACAATCATTCTTTTTGACTTAAAATAGGAGCTTTGGCCCTGCTTGATCACATTCAGGTTATAAATGTAAATACTGGACTTCTGTTTGCTTTGCCATTCCACCTGATGTTCACCTTTTGCTAAATCGATCACTTTCCAAACTTTAACTTCTCGTCCCATAACATTGTAAATTGAAAGAATCACTTCATCTACTTCCATCTCCAATGAGAAAGGGATGATGGTGGATTCACTAAACGGGTTGGGATAGTTTTGCCCCAGTTCAAACAGTTGGGTCATCTTCTCAGGTGAGGCAATGGCGGTAGCATTCATCTGAATGGTAACATTTAATCCGTTTCCCGACGGTGTAGATAGAACGGCACTTTCAATCCATGCTTCGCTATTTATTTTGAGGATGGCAGTTTTTCCTGAAGCAATGGTTTTTCCCGATAAACTGTAAGCAATAAAAATCAAACTGTCTCCTTGTTGTGATTTTATCTGTTCAAATGCCGACAAGCTTTTGAGGCTTTCAAGCTCTCCTTCAATGCCACGTAGCGTAAACTGAAGTCCCGCTATATCTACGGGGGAAGTAACCCAAATAGTATCGTTTTCCAGGATGATTTCAGCATCACCTGCACTTTTCACAGGCGGTGCCGGTGAGGATGGGTGCAATATTAAATTGACCAGGCTTACAATGTCCAGAACATTAATGGATCCGTCGCTGTTCACATCGGCAGCATCGAAAATGAAGGGTTGTGGTTGTTGGTTCATCAGATAGGCCACAATGGTGATGATATCGGTAACATCCACACTGAGGTCTCCATTGGCATCGCCTTTGGCAGCAGTGTAAGGAGTGGTACTCACCACTTTTGAAGAATCGGTTTCGGCAAAATTGGTACGCAATATTTTGTAGTAGTAATAGTATTTTGTGTTGGGCATTACTGCAAAATCGGTGTACAGGGTATCGGTAATTAAGGTGGAATTGATAAGGACAGGAGCGGTAAGCACGGAGTCGTTGATATGCTCCATGCGGTACATGTTGTAGCCAAGGCCGTCTTCCAGGTTGTTGTGATTCCATTCCAAATCTACTTTACCTAAGCCAGGTGATGCCTGAAATTCGAGTGAAGCTGAACTTGCTGCACTAATTACAAAACTGAAGCGCTTATCTTCTACCGGTATCTCCCAATCTTCAGTATCCCTTGCTCCTGCTACTCGTATGTAATTGATTCCATCGCCTGAGGTCAGACCAATGGTTTTGAAAACTGTGTACATCCGACCATCTTCGGACCATTGCCCATTCTCGTTTACTGTTTGTTGAATAAATGGAGACCGCACACCAAAACTAACCTGAGGAGTGATGTTTTTATTCATCATCCGGCTAAAGTAGATATCGAACCGTTGTTTTCCAACCCCAACAGGTTCTACAAATTCATCCTGGGCATCTTTACCATTAACCAGCACTTTCCATGTAATTGCATGACATGAATCACAAGGATGATTCAGAATAGGGTTGATGTCTAAAAAAGGACTTCCTGCCCCCGACCAAAAGTCACTGTACATTTTTTTTATTTTCTGAGGATCTGTTGATCCCCAATAGTTTCTGGGGAAATATACAGTCTCGGCCAATCCGAAAGTTGATATTACAACCCCGCTGAAGTTTACAAAATTGTTATTGTTCACTTTAGCTGTGTCTGAACTTTGAATCCAACGAAACAACTGACCAGGTCCGTTCATCGAATAAAAATTATTATACATGCAGTCATTACTCGCATTGTAAACACAAAAATCATTTATACCCACATTGTTTACAACATTATTTTTTATAAAACTTCCTGAAGAGATGGAAAAAGGAACTTTACTATTCTTGATTATCGTATTTTCAACAACGGATGCCATTATTAAAGGACACGAAAACTGGGTGTAGAAATTTTCAATTATACAATTTTTTACAGAAACAGCCGAAATTGTTGTATTCGATAAGTCTTTAAAATGAACGTAATCATATTTTATTGTACCATTATTGTCGTACCCGCAATAACTTCCAATTGAGTTTGGTCCTTCAATAATAATCATACTGTCTTTAGTTCCATAAGCCTCAACAATACCTCTATTTACAATTGTATTATAAAGAATTAGATTAGTTCCAGGCATAATTTTAAGAAATCCGTTTGCACCAACCCTGAAACTATGATTAATTATCCAAAGTTTATCCGGAGTTAGTGTAAGAGTACTGTCCATAACCCCCAGCAGTTCCACCCCATTATATACCTTGATATGAATTGTCTGGATATATTCCTTTCCGTTTTCCCCATTTTTCATTATAATATCAAGAGGGATAAATTTGCCGTTTTTAATGGTTGTACCTATAGTAAACATTAATGGTTTGAACTGGTTTGTTTTTGTGGCATAAGTGCTTATACTTCCTATAAATACTGTATCTAAAATAATATTAATGTCGCCAGGATCACTGTTAATATTCTTTTTCAGAATAACATAGGTGCTATCTGATAGGCCCATCGTATTTCTTATTTTAACACCCAAGCTAATTGTTTCGCCGGCATCGAGCAGATTGTCAGAGTCACCTATCCCGATAGTGTCATTTACTGTATATTCAAATAGATCTAATATTGGCTGAATTACCAGAGGGAAACATGCGTTTTGGGCATCAAACATTGATTCAGAAGAGTGTACGAAATTCCCCCAAAGAATTCCTGTTGTACATTCCGGATTTATCCCTTTATAAATGGCAGCAATACCGGCTACCATGGGACATGACATTGAAGTTCCTGTAAGAATCCTGTAATTGCCTTGTGGGGTTGTGCTTAATCCATTAGGTGGAGCTAATAATTCGTAATTATATCCTTCTGTGTATTGTGAAAATACCTTTCCATCCTGATCGTAATTCGAAAAATCAGCATCTGCCTGAACTCCCAAAACATAAGATAATCCAGCAGGGTAAAAAGGGAATCCGGGCCGTGAATCCTTACAAAAACCAGGTCCTATACACAAGGCAGAATTGCCAGCAGCAGCGACCAAGACAGAAGAAAAATATGCATTTTGCAAAACAGCTTCCATCGTCAGGGATCGAGCAAACGAACCAAAACTCATGTTTAAAACAGTTGAACCTTTAAAAAAAGCATAGCTAATGCCTTGAGAGATGGTCGATACATCGGAATATCCAGCATGATTGAATACTTTCACCGGCATAATTTTCGCCTTCCAATTCACCCCTGCAATTCCAATTCCGTTATTGCTTTCGGCAGCTGCAATACCTGCCACGTGGGTTCCATGCGAGTTGTCGTCCATGGGGTTATTATCGTTGTTGATATAGTCCCAACCCATGTAATCATCAATTAATCCATTTCCATCGTCATCCTGTCCATTGCCGGGTATTTCACCGGGATTATGCCAGATTTTATTTTTCAAATCGGGGTGGTTCCAGTCTACACCGGTATCAATTATAGCAATTACCTGAGCAGTATCGCCAGTGGTTTGTTCCCAAACCAAATCGGCTTTTACAGCAGAAATGTATGTTTGTTGGGCATAAAGCGGATCGTTGGGGACAACTGCCGACAGTGAGCTTTTTGCCTTAGCCGATTCTATATTATTCAAATCGTTGGAAGTGATTTCTGGCCCAACCGGTTCAAGATCATCAACGGAATAGATGTAATTGGGTTCGGCATATTCCACTTCGGGAAGCGCTTTTAGCTCTTCTATAACCTGTTGAATATTGGAAGGCATACTGCCGGTTGATTTCAACTCAGGTAGCACAATTTTATAAATGTTGTGCAGACTTGGAATCACCATGTCCTGTCCTTGTGGGCTTTTTACCACTTTGGCGCTTTTCAATTTGGTTTCGTTGGGGAAAAGTTTCTCCAACTTTTCTGTACTGTATTTTCGTAAAACCAAATCAACGTTGTTGATCCCGGCTGATTTTAACAGGCTTCCTGATGTAATTTGGACATCGTCTTTAAACTTGACCAAAATTTCGTTGGGCACATAGTTATACCGATCAGATATTGGTTCTTGCGCTCTTTCTCTGTCCGAACTTCCAGTGAAGTTGGTCGCTTCATCTTGTGCATTTGAAAGAAGAGATATACCCAGGATAATTAGAAACAAGTTTATTTTTTTCATGGTATTAGTTCTTTACTTGATGATCATTCTTTTTGACTTAAAATAGGAGCTTTGGCCCTGCTTGATCACATTCAGGTTATAGATGTAAATACCTAACTTCTGTTTGCTTTGCCATTCCACCTGATGTTCTCCTTTTGCTAAATCGATCAGTTTCCAAACTTTAACTTCTCGTCCCATAACATCGTAAATTGAAAGAATCACTTCATCTACTTCC
>JAQIDF010000242.1 GCA_027858145.1 Prolixibacteraceae bacterium
CTGGAACAAGCCGCTAATAATAATGTTGTAGAAACAGCTACTGGCTTAATTCCAAACGACCCGCTTTATAACTCGCAATGGGGAATACCGGCCTGCAACATCGATGATGTGTGGAATACTACAACTGGTGACTCCTCCTCTGTTATAGCCATTTTAGATACAGGTGTTGATAAAGACCATCCTGACCTAAAAAAGAACATTTGGAATAACAAAGATGAAATTCCGGGTAACGGACAAGACGACGATGGTAACGGTTTTATTGATGATGTATGGGGCTGGGACTATATCAATAATGACAACGCCCCTTACGACGATAACTCACACGGTACCCATTGCGCTGGAATTGCAGCAGCCGTAGGCGACAATGAAATTGGCATTGCCGGGGTAAACTGGCAGGCAAAAATCATGTCCGTTAAGGTTTTTCAGTCCTCGGGTCGAGGCGATGCCTCCACCATTGCTCAGGGTATAAATTATGCTGTAACCCAAGGGGCCACAGTTTTATCCATGAGCTTTGGTTCGTATGCCGAATCGCTAACGATGCGGGATGCCCTTGCCAACGCCTATGCCAGTGCTGTACTGGTTGCTGCTTCCGGGAATGACAGCAGGCCAATAGGGCCTTGTATGGGATGTGCCCCCATGTATCCGGCAGCATTTTCGTTCGTCCTGGGTGTTGAAGCAAATTCAGAAAGTGGCAGAGCATCTTTTTCTAATCTTGATCAGGATGGACCAACATTCAGCATGTATAATGACCTATTAAATTATGAACTGAAAGCTCCCGGCGCAGGAATAATTTCGTGTATCCCCGGAGGTAATTACCGTGAATATTCGGGTACTTCAATGGCAGCCCCTTTGGTTGCAGGTGGATTGTCTTTATATCGTTCAATTATATCACGGGAAGAGGAGACGCCGGAATTTATGTGGGTAAAGTTGATTCAATCTTCCGGAATATCGGTTGATTTTTTAGAGGCTTTAGACTTTGAAGCCCAACCAGAAATCCAGTTTCTAAACAATGTTATGGTTGATACGATTGGGAATGATGATGCAGATGGTAGAGTTGACGCCGGAGAAACCATCGAATTATGGTTTAATGCCAGAAATATAGGAGGACAAGTTGATAGTGTATTCTGGAGTATTAAATTAGCTGAATTTGAGGATACATCAACCTGCAAAATTTTGAACCCAACCTCTTCTCTGGGTAGTATAAGCCCTTATGCCTCTCGTTCCAGCGAGCAAGATCCAATGAAATTTTATATTTCAAATAATGTTACCCATGGAAGAGACATTACATTCGATTTGAAAAGCTGGTATAAAGGTTCTGAAGATACTTTGGTTCATAAATTTGTTATTACTCCAGAAAATGGTGAAGAACTTTCAGGTATTTTAATGAGAGATACTATTTTAACAGCTGATAAATTCTGGATTATTAATGAAAGTTTAAGAATAAATGAAGGTGTAACCTTAACTGTAATGTCTGGCACAAGTATCGAAATTAATAAAGATATTGACAATAGGGGTTGGTTTAAAGCCATAGGCACAGAAGATAGTCTTATTCACATAGTGCTTAATGGACGTTTGAGAAATAATTGTATTTACAAATATGCAATTATTGATTGCAGTTCTGACGGAATAAACTCGAACTTCGGTGTTGAATATTCATTAATTACTGGAGGATATCACATTATGAACTATGCAAAAAATAGTGTATTTAAATACGCTGTTTCAGCAGATTTGAAAAGTGCTGTAAATACAATTTTTAATGAATGTAGTTTATCTCTCACTGAAATTGATACTTGCTTGATATATAGCTCAGATCTGACAATATTTGACGAAAATAGCAGATCAAATACTACTGTCTTTGATAAATCTCAAGGAGGATTTAATGTAGGAGATGAACTTTTTGAAACAACTCTTAATGAAAATTCATTCTTATCAGTTGAAAGAATTATTCGTACAACCGGAAACAATTCATATGTTGAAATCCCTCATCAATATTGGGGAAGCAAGAATAGTATTATCATAAAAGATAAATATACTGATTTTATGACATATTCTAATCTTCCTTACTTGGATATTGAACCAACTCTCGAAAAACCTTCATCCTTTTGTCATGCTCATGTATGGAAAATCCTAGTCAATGGTAAGGATGCACAAGATGAAGAGGTTGATCCGGTAGGAGTAGGAAAACAACGTTTTGATGTCTATTTTAATCGTCCCATGGATACTACAATAACGCCTGATGTGAGTTTTGGGGTGCGTTTCCCATATTCATCGAATGCAGTGAATGAAGATGGTATCTGGTCAGAAGACGGCAAAATTTACACCGCTTATAAAACGGTGAAGCTCACTACTGGTGATGGAATTAACCGCATCAGGATTTCAGGAGCCAAAGAAATAGATGGTTGGGAACATGAAATCCCGGTAGAGGACATGCGTTTTGAATTTTTGATCGATGCTGCTGGCTCAGCTTCTTTAGATTTTATGGCCACCCCTGACTTAGGCAAAGTAGCCCTCGAGTGGAACGACAACGACCTCGAGGATGGCCTGGGCTATAACATGTATCGCATGGAACATATTAACGATTCGGTACTTACTCAGCCGGTGCTGGTCAATAACTCGCTGATTACCGATACGCTTTATACCGATTTTTCGGTAGTTCCCAACGAAAAATACTATTACTACTACAAAATTTTGCGCACCAATCTCGAAGAAACTGACTCTTCCAAAGTTGTGGCGGCTGTTCCGTTTACGGCTGATTTGGGCGATGCCAATGGAGATTTGCTGGTGAATGTTTCGGATATTGTAACGGTTGTGAGTTATATTCTGGAGAATAATCCACAACCCTTTATTTATGAAGCAGGAGATGTAAATACGGATGAAACAATAAACGTACTTGATATTGTAGCTTTGGTCAACCTTATCATGGCACCTGAGTCGCAATCCAAATCAGCGCTTGCCGGCAATGCACAAATCAGCATCGAAGACGGAATTGTTTACGTCGATTCACCAATCGAGTTAGGAGGCATCCAGTTTACAATTGCCGATGTAACATCAGAGCAGGAAGTGAAAATTCTTGAAGCACTGGAAGGCTTTGAAGTAGTCCGCAGCATGAAAGACGGAGAATTTACTGTTCTTGCCTACAGTTTATCGGGAAAAACCATTGCATCAGGAAAAACTGCCATCCTCAAAATAAATAGCGAAGCATGGATTGAAAGTGCCGTGCTATCTACACCGTCGGGAAACGGATTAAATGTTACCATTCAGATGAATGCTACCGCCATTGCCTCACCTGAAAAGATGAACCAACTGTTTGAACTGGGGCAAAACTACCCCAACCCGTTTAGTGAATCCACCATCATCCCTTTCTCATTGGAGATGGAAGTAGATGAAGTGATTCTTTCAATTTACGATGTTATGGGACGAGAAGTTAAAGTTTGGAAACTGATCGATTTAGCAAAAGGAGAACATCAGGTGGAATGGCAAAGCAAACAGAA
>JAQIDF010000286.1 GCA_027858145.1 Prolixibacteraceae bacterium
CGGTTATTGTTTTATTAGGAATATTAACAGGTCTGGGTGCATACACATTCAAACTTTCTAAAGCACATTCCTATCTTGGCGACAAGCCTGAAACCTGTGTAAACTGCCACATTATGGCACCGCAGTACGCTACCTGGAACCACAGCAGTCATCGCGAATGGGCTAATTGTAATGATTGCCATGTTCCGCACAACAACAAATTTAATTATTACTATTTTAAAGCTAAAGATGGTTTGCGGCATTCAACCATGTTCACACTCAGGCTAGAGCCACAGGTGATTACCATTAAAAAGGAAGGTAGAAAAGCTGTACATAATAACTGCATACGATGCCACGAGTACTTGCTTACCGACAATAAAATGAATCAACGCTCTGAAACATTTCAACAAATGCGCAACAAGGATCGGGACTGCTGGGAATGTCACCGCGAAGTACCACACGGAAGAGTACGCAGTCTATCGAGCGTTCCAAATGCCAGGGTGCCTTTACCACCAAGCCCGGTGCCTGACTGGCTAAAAAAAGCTTTAGAATAATAAACCATAAAAACATAAATCTATGAAACCAGTTACTCAATTAATAAAAGAAAAACCAGCCATCGGGTGGATATTGTTCTTTGCCACTGTTGTTGTTGTTTTCTTGCTCGGGCTTCTGGCCTCAACCATTGTTGAACGCCGTGCAGAATCTGTCTTCGTTTATACACCCGAAGTATATCATTCTCAATTTGAGCCGCGCAACGAAATATGGGGTCAGAATTTTCCGCGTGAGTATCAATCATTTTCACAAACTGCCGATACTTCTTTCCGCAGCATGTACAATGGTTCGGCAACCATCGACATGCTGGAAGTTAACCCCCGGTTTGTTGTTCTTTGGGCAGGGTACAGTTTTTCGAGAGAATATAATCAGGCGCGCGGGCACATGCATGCCATTGATGACATTCGCAACATATTGCGTACCGGCGGCCCCATTGACGGTGAAGGAAACATGCAGCCCAATACCTGCTGGACATGTAAAAGCCCTGATGTTCCGCGCCTGATGAACGAAATTGGTGTAGCCGAATTTTACAAAGGTAATTGGGAAGATAGAGGGCACGAGATTGTAAACCCCATTGGATGTGCCGATTGCCACGATGCTGAAACCATGAATCTGCGTATTTCCCGCCCTGCACTTATCGAAGCTTTTGAGCGACAAGGAAAAGACATTACCAAAGCCTCGCACCAGAAGATGCGCTCGCTTGTTTGCGCCCAATGTCACGTAGAGTATTATTTCAATAAAGAACGCCATGAAGGGGTACCGTACCTCACTTTCCCGTGGGATATGGGACAAAGTGCTGAGGAAATGGAAAAATACTATGATGAAATGGAATTTGTTGACTGGACACACCAGCTTAGCAAAGCACCAATGCTGAAAGCACAACACCCGGGTTACGAAATATACAGCACCGGGGTTCATGCCAGCCGGGGCGTATCTTGTGCCGACTGTCATATGCCATACATGAGCGAAGGCGGACAAAAATTTACCGACCACCACATCCAAAGTCCGTTGAACAATGTTAATAACTCTTGTCAGGTTTGCCACCGCGACGAAACCGAAAAACTTGTTAACGATGTTAACGAAAGACACAAACGTGTTATTGAAAACCGCAACAAGCTTGAAATACAAATCGTTAGCGCACATGTGGAGGCTAAAGCCGCATGGGATTATGGTGCTACCGAAACTCAAATGGAAGATATCCTGATGGATATTCGTCATGCTCAGTGGAGGTGGGACTATGCCGCAGCAAGTCATGGCGCCTCATTCCACTCACCTGTCGAAACCAGCAGGGTTATTGCTTCCGGCATGGACATCATACAAGATGCACGCCTCAAGCTTTCACGTGTATTAGCCGGACTCGGGCATAACGAACCTGTACCGTACCCCGATATTTCAACAAAAGCCAAAGCCCAGGAATATATCGGCTTGGACATGGAAAAACTAAACCGTGAAAAACAACGTTTCATTGATGAGGTTGTTCCGGTTTGGGAGAAAAAGGCCAAAAAGCGGGAAGAAAATTATGAAGTATCCTACTATTAAAGCATGTTTTCGGGAGAAATTAATTATCACTATTTTTGCCACCTATTCAGAGATTTAAGAAATGGGGGAAAACAATATTGAAATCATGGCGCCGGTTGGTTCATACGAATCATTACGGGCCGCAATACAAGCAGGTGCAGGCTCGGTGTACTTCGGGGTTGAGCAACTTAACATGAGGGCGCGTTCGTCGAATAACTTTACACTCGACGACCTGTCAAAAATTGCTTCAATTGCTTCCGAAAACAACGTAAAGTCGTACCTGACTGTCAATACCGTAATATTCGACAATGAACTTCAAAAGCTCGAAGAAGTCATAATTGCTGCGAAAACTGCAAACATCAGTGCAATAATCGCTTCAGACATGGCCGCCATTATGCTGGCCCGCAAGCACAATGTTGAAGTACATATTTCAACTCAGCTCAACGTTACAAACATCGAAGCCCTTAAATTTTATGCTCAGTTTGCCGATGTAGTTGTACTGGCCCGCGAAATGAATTTAGGACGGGTTTGGGAAATAAACCGCCAGATAAAAGAGCAAAGCATAACAGGCCCCCGGGGCGAACTGGTTCGCATCGAAATGTTTGTACACGGGGCACTCTGCATGGCTACTTCGGGTAAATGCTACCTTAGTTTGCACGAAATGAACTCATCGGCCAACCGTGGTGCATGTATGCAAGCTTGCCGGCGTGCTTATATCGTTACCGATAAAGAAACAGGGAATGAAATGGAAATCGACAATGAATACATCATGTCGCCAAAGGATTTGAAAACCATTCATTTCCTAAACAAAATGCTCGACACCGGGGTTTCAGTCCTCAAAATTGAAGGCAGAGCCCGTTCTCCCGAATATGTAAAAACAGTGGTTGAATGTTACCGGGAAGCTGTTGAAGCATACTTCAACAACGATTTTACTGAAGAAAGAATTACAGACTGGGATAAACGCCTTGCTACCGTATTTAACCGCGGTTTTTGGGATGGCTACTATCTGGGACAAAGGCTTGGCGAATGGAGCAGCAATTATGGCTCACTGGCCACAAAACGCAAAATATACATAGGCAGGGCTACAAACTATTTCAGTAAACTTAAGGTTGGCGAAATACAAATACAAACGCAAGCGCTTCATGTTGGAGATGAAATTTTGATCACAGGACCAACCTCTGGCGTAATAGAAACCATCGTGAAAGAAATTCGTGTTGACGACAAAACGGTTGACGAAGCACCCAGAGGCGTTAAGTGTTCCATCCCGGTTGAATCGAAAATCAGACGTTCAGATAAACTATATAAAATGGTTGATTCGTCCCAAATCAAGACGCGAAAAAGGTAGAAATCAATAATATTACCCCCCCCTCCCGACATAACACTTTCATTATTTATCATTTTCATCTATATTAGTATTATTAAAGGGGTGTTTTAATTTGAAACATATAATTTCTATATCATTGATATTTCTGTTTTATGCAGAGGTATGTGGACAGGGCTGGGTTGTTGAAGAAAACAACCTTGAAACAAACTGGAACACGACACTGCAAGCCGGTACTTCGGCGCTATTAACTGAATTTAGCACCGACATGAGACATTGGGGCAATGAAATGAACAACAGCCCGGGTATGACCATAAATTTTCAAATTGCAAAAATGGTATGGGAACGTGTTGACATTGGTATAGAAGCCGGCTACTCAACATTAAACGGAACAAAAAGCAACCCTGAAAAAATTGTTTTCCTTAATAAGCACCCCGTTTTTTTTAATAATGACACAGGGTTCAGCCCGGATCCTTTAAAATATAACACGAAGCTTTTTAATTACGGGATATTCACAAAATACAATTTCATAAATTTCAGCACCTGGGCTTTAGGCTTTTTAAAAATCAATATTTATACCCGCTTTGGAATTGGTGCAATCAGCTACCAAACGGAATTAAATTACAGCAATAATGATGCTTATGTTTTTACCGGGTTGCCCAGTCCGCTTTATCACATAAATAAGCAGGAATACGCCAAGCCTTTAACTCTTTATGTTTCACCGGCATTTGGATTAAATTATCAACTCAACGACAGGATTTTTTTATCGTTAGAATTAAGCACTCATTTATACACAACAGGAAACTTTGACGGTGTACCCCGTTTTATACAAGGCTTAACGCCAGAAACACCCCCTGAAGAAATCAAATCATATTATGAACCCACAAACACTCTTTCGGCAAAAATTTTGCTTGGTTTAACATATTTTTTCAACTTTAACAGCACAAACAACAAACGGATGAAAGAATACCCATGGTTTTCGAGCCAGTACCGGTCGTATTACTCAAAATATCAACCAAAATCGACAAATAAAGAACGTCAACAATGGCTGCCGTTTTATAATGAAAAATTCGAAAACGATTAGTATTATTGCTGAAGAAATACAAAACAAATAAAAATGCCGAAAAGAATAGTATATAGCATAATTGTACTTGCCACAATTGTAATTGTTGGAGCTGTAATATTTTTATTGCCAAACAATTCAGGCATCAGCAATGCCAACTCATTTAAAGCCGTTTCTCCAACAGCACCGGTTATAATTAAAGTAAATGATGCCGGCAACATACGAAGTGCAACCCAAAAACCGATGTTTGAATCATTGATGGAAATAAGCAGTTTTAAAAGCACAACTGATGAATTAGAACAGTTTTTCAAGTATTTTAATGCAAACAAATTATTCAATGAATTAGTTTTCAAGAATGATTTTATCGTCTCACTAAATATGAGCGGGAAAAACGACATCACACCGCTTGCTGTTATTTCTACCAACAGTAAAAATAAAAAAGACATTGCAAGAAAAATTATTAACTACATTAGCACAAACAGTGACACCCCCGTAAAATCGCGCAAATACAACAAAGCTACCATTTACGAATATAAAAAAACTGAACAAACTTATTTTGTGACTGAACACCGTTCTTTGTTGCTCATAAGCAGCAAATCACTATTAATTGAAGAATCACTCAGATTACTCGATGCTGATGAGAAATCACTGGGCGGTGATTTTGAACAACTACTGAAAACAAGTGGCGGACAGGCCGATGCTAATATTTTTGTAAACCACAAAACCTCAGGTTTGTTATTTGAAAAATTTGTTTCAAAAAATATCAAATATAAAACATCGCTGTTAAAAACATACGGGAACTGGACTGAAATTGACTTCACAGTTGATAACAACCTTTTAATGATGAGTGGTTTTACAACCGAAAGCGAGAATGATAATGATAATTATTATGCAGAAGTTTTTTACAAACAGGAACCCACTCAATCGAGAATTGAAAAGATATTACCGGCATCAACTGCCTATTACACTTCAATTGCACTATCCGATATTCCCGTTTTTTTTGAGAACTATTCGGAATTTCTTCAAAAGCGAAATTTATTTTTTCAGCGTGAAAACAAATTACTCTCCATTGAAAAGCGCACAGGAATAAAAGTAAATGAATTATTTCAAAGCATGATAAGCCATGAAGCGGCAATGGCCGGAATATCAATAGACCAAAATCAACCTCAAAAAGGAAAGGTATGGATTGTTGAAACAAAAAGTGGAAGCACTGCATTGAAAGAAATTCACAAACTAAGGGAGAATTTCTACCGAAATGAAGACATTGCAACTAGTGATCTGAAAAAAACCTATACTATTGACAATGAAACCCAATTTAACATCTATCGTTTTCCCTACCCCGATGTTGCTAAAACCATATTTGGCGAGATTTTTAGCGGCTTTAGCGCAAACTGGGTGGCACTTTACAACAATCATCTCATTTTTGGAGACTCATTTCGTACGGTATCAAAAGTTTTATATGCCAACATGCTGGGTGAAACTTTGTCAGCATCGCTTGAGTACAACAAGTTCAAATCGAACATGAACAACCGCAGCAACCTGACATTTTACTGTAACACAGCCACTTCACTGCCCATTGCACCCATTTTCTTTAACAATAAAATTGCTTCTGAATTAACCAATAACGAAGAACTACGAAAATTTAAGGCATTCACATGGCAGGTTGCATCTACTGGCGATATGCTGTACAATAATGCCTGCCTCCTGTATAACCCTCAAATAAAATCGAAGCCACAAACCATATGGCAAAGCCACCTTGATGCGCCTTTCGATTTTAAACCTAAATTTGTTATCAACCATTACGACCAGAAAAACAAAGAAGTAGTAATACATGATAACAGCAATAATTTTTACCTGATAAACAATGTAGGGCGTATCCTCTGGAAAATAAAACTTGACGGCCCCATACTCGGCGAAGTATACCAGATTGATTATTTCAGAAACGGAAAACTACAATACCTTTTCAACACGGCCGATAAACTTCATCTTGTTGACCGTGAAGGCAACTACGTTCAAAATTACCCCATAAATTTCAGGGACAAGGCAACATGCGGCATATCGGTTTTCGATTATGACAACAACAAAGATTACCGCTTTTTCGTAACCTGCCAAAACCGCAATATTTACGCGTATGAAAAAGACGGGAGACTGGTTGAAGGATGGAATATATTTAAAACCGACCATATTGTAAACCATTCGTTACAGCACTTCAGAACCGAAGGGAAAGATTATATAGTCGCAACCGATAAAATGAAGGATTACATACTACACCGCCGTGGAACAGTTCGCGTCAGTACCGATGCTGTATATCATCACTCACCTAAAAACACCATTTACCTTGAAGAGCGCACTCCATCACATGAACCACGATTGGTTACAACAGCTACCGACGGAACGCTACATTTCACATCACTGGAAACCGGCAGGCATGAAACCAATGAAATAACAAAGGTAAGCAATGACCATTATTTTGTTGTTGCCAATGTTGATAATGAAGCAGAATACGAATACATTTTTGCCGATGGAAAAAAGTTGATGATATTCAATAAGAAAGGCAAGAAAATTCTTGATCATGATTTCGAATATCCAATATCACACAAACCCAACATTTATCATTTTCCGGGGAGTGTAACCAAGATTGGAATCACAACACAGGCATCCAACCAAATTCACCTCATAAATATGGATGGGGAAATGCATGAAGGATTCCCCCTTAACGGCGCAACTGAGTTCAGTATAGGTCTCATCAGCAGTGAGCGCTCCAACTTCAACCTTTTGGTAGGAAGCCCGGATGGATATCTCTATAATTACTACGTTGAATAATTTAATCTGTATAAAATTTAAGACATTTATAGCAAACATCGTCCAAATGTAAAAATCGCCCCCTTTGTTCTATATCATTGCTGTTATATTGTTCTCCATATCTTTTATTATAAATGTACAACTTATTATGAAAAGCAAATTTCAACCGTTTTTTTCAAGCATTACAGCAATAATATTACTAGCCCCTTTGCTAACCTTCGCTCAGCTATCACCCGATGAAGCCGTATCTCAAATGCGAAGGGGTATTAATCTGGGAAACACCCTTGAGCCCCCTCACGAAGGTGAATGGAACAATCCGGATGCCGAAGAATACTATTTCGATTTATACCGTGATGCCGGCTTTGACGTGGTACGCATTCCTGTTCGCTGGGACGGATATACATCTGATGCATCACCATATACGGTACAACAATCGTGGCTAAATCGGGTTGAGCAGGTTGTTGACTGGGCGCTTGATCGTGACCTGTATGTTGTGATAAATGCCCATCATGAAGGCTGGATAAAAGAAAACTATGAAGACAAAAACCTGCGAGACCGTTTCGACAGCATCTGGAGCCAGATTTCGGTAAAAATGCAAGACAAATCGGAGAAATTACTTTTCGAGATTATCAATGAACCAAATGGTTTAACTAAAGCACAAAATAACGAGCTGCACCAGCGGGTACTGAATATTATCCGCAAAACTAATCCAACACGTAATGTTATTATACAGGGGCACAACTGGGGTGGCTCATCGGAGCTAATTGAAATGGCAATTCCCAACGATCCGTACCTTATTGGTTCATTCCACTCGTACGATCCCTACCTTTTTGGTCTTGAAGGCGAAGGCACATGGGGATCGGCCAACGATTACACAACACTGGAAGATAAATTTAAGAGCGTAAATAATTGGTCAGAAAAAAACAACATCCCCGTGTTTCTGGGAGAGTTTGGTTCGCTCAGGGAATGCCATTACAACTCACGGATGCGCCACTATCAGGCCTATGTTGAACTTTCGCTGAAATATGGTTTTTCACCCTGTGCATGGGACGATGGCGGTAATTTCAGAATAATGGAACGCCAGGATCGCGAATGGGGTGAAGTAAAAGATATTTTAATTTATGGAAGCCTGGAATCGCCCAACAACATACAGGCATTCGTTCATCAGGATTCCATTATAAGATTAGCATGGAACAACCGTACTGAAAATTACGACTCAATAAAAATTGAACGCAAAACAACCGGCGGGAATTATCATAAATATACAGTTCTTGAAAAAGGAACCACTTTTTTCAACGACATCAAACCCGAAATGGACAAAACATATTATTACCGGATCATATTAACACACAACGACGAAACAAAGAAACCTGTTTATGCACATCCAATCAAAGTTTATTTCCCCGAATGGGAAGTGCCCGAAAGAGAGCCATATCATGGTGAAGCGATGCCGATACCCGGCACCATTGAAGCCGAAGACTACGACATTGGCGGTAATGGATATACTTACTACGACACGTCAAATGATAACAGGGGCGAAGTTTATCGCCCCGATGAAGAAGTGGACATTTATGAACTAGGCGGGAACTACTATATTGGCGGTATAATAACCGGTGAATGGTACGAATATTCAGTAAATATTGAAAAATCAGGCACATACAATATCGAATTTCTTACAACTTCACCAGCCGGCGGAGGCACCTTCAGTATATCGTTTGGAGAGAATATAAATGAGATAACCGTCCCTGTCACGCCTGACTGGTTTAGTCCAAAAGCAACATCGATTGAAATGCAACTGGAAGATGGTCAACACATCATGCGCCTTTCAATTGTAGATGCTACTGCAAGTTTTAATATCGATAAAATGGTGTTCAGCACCACCAATTCATC